>JBAWHL010000346.1:0-11274 GCA_049593815.1 Ilumatobacteraceae bacterium
GACTCGGCCTGCGCTCCGGCGGCGGGGTAGGAGCCGAGGAACTTGACGCTGCCCTGCTTGGAGTGCAGCGCCCGCATGGTGTCAGCGAGCAGTACGTCGCTCACGTGCGACTCTGCGTACACGATGAAGCAGTAGTCGCCGAGCCCTCCGGCCTTCGTCGGGCGACTCGTCAGGTTAGACAGGTTGATCCGCCGCGCGGTGAACTCCTGGAGGATCGACACGAGGCTTCCCGGCTCATCAGCACGCTGGTAGATCACGAGCGCGGTCTTGTCGTTACCCGTTCGTGCCGGCACGCCCTCACGGGCAACGGCGACGAACCGGGTCTGATTTCCGTCGTGGTCGGCGATGTCGGAGGCCAGCACCTCGAGGCCGTACACGTCCGCAGCAACACGCGGGCCGAGCGCGGCGATGTTCGTCGCGTCGCTCTCGCTCACGGTCTTGGCGGCGTCGGCGGTGCTGTAGGCAGCACGGATCTCGACGTCGGGCAGCCGCTCCCGCAAGAAGCGGTGGCACTGCGCGGTCGCGACCGGGATCGAGTAGATCTCCGTGAGATCCTCGAAGACCGCCCCGGACCGTGCCAGCAGACAGTGCTCGATGTCGATCACGATCTCGCGCTGGATCAACAGGTCGTGGTCGAACGCGAGCGCGTCCTGGGTGAAGTTGACCATCCCCTCGATCGAGTTCTCGATCGGCACCACGCCGAGGTCGACCTCACCATGTTCGACGGCATCGAGCACGTCGGGCACCGTGCGGTACGCCACGTGCTCCGCATCGATCAGGTCGGGCTGCGTCAGCAGCGCTTGCTGGGTGAAGGTTCCGAACGGTCCGAAGAACCCCACTCGTTTGGCCATGAGCGCAAAGGCTAGGGGCCCCTGACGCGGAGGGAGGTGTTCGTTTCCCGACGTGCCACGATGAGCGGATGGATGAACGGAGCCTGCGCGCCTTGCTCGATGCCGTGCACACGGGTGCGACGACACCCGATGACGCGGTGGCTGCGCTTCGTCGTCTGCCGTTCGCGGACGTCGACGGCGCATCGGTCGACCATCACCGCCATCTCCGCCAGGGCATGCCCGAAGCGGTGTACGGACCGGGCAAGTCGCCGGCGCAATGCGTCGCGATCGTCGGGGAATTGTTGGCGAACGGCACGGGTCCGGTGCTCCTGACCCGGACGGATGCCGCGCAGCGTGCCGCGTGCCTCGACGCGCACGGTGAGGCCGCCGAGGCGAGTGGAACGATGGCGTGGCGGGTGCCCCCGAGCGCCTCGACGCCGTCCGTGGCGATCGTGACCGCCGGCACCAGCGACTCGCCGGTCGCCGATGAAGCAGCGCTCACGTTGCGCGCACTCGGTCACGATCCGGCGTTGATCACCGATGTCGGCGTCGCCGGGCTCCATCGGCTCTTGGCGCGCCTCGACGAAATCACCTCCGTCGATGCAGTCATCGTCATCGCCGGCATGGAAGGAGCGCTGGCGAGTGTCATCGGTGGCCTCACGGGCGCCCCGGTCATCGCCGTGCCCACGAGCGTCGGGTATGGATCCGGACTCGACGGTGTGACGGCCCTCCTCGCGATGCACGCCTCCTGCGCGAGCGGTGTCACCGTCGTCGGAATCGACAATGGCTTCGGTGCGGCATGCGCCATCGCTCGCATCCTGAACGGGCGCGCGTCATGACCGGCAACATCGTGTGGTTCAACTGCCAGGCCGGCGTCGCCGGCGACATGACGATGGCGGCGTTGGTCGATGCCGGTGCCGATCCGGACTTCGTCGGCCGGACGATCGGCGGCCTCGGCGTCGACGGGTACGCCCTCCTGTTCGAGCGGGTCGAGCGGTGCGGCATCGGGGCCACCTGGGCGAACGTCGTCGTCCACGACCACAGCCAGGAACAGGAACACGAACACGAACACGGCAGCGCAGACGATCACGGCCACGCACCACATCGCCCGGTGCGAGAGATCCTCCAGTTGCTCGATGACGCGGACCTCCCCGAGCGAGTCCGCTCGCGCGCCCGCTCGGTGTTCCTCCGTCTCGCCGAGGTGGAGGGGTCGATTCACGGTGTCGACCCGGCCGATGTCGAACTGCACGAGGTCGGTTCGCTCGACTCGATCGTCGACGTCGTGGGTGCATGCGCAGCGCTCGAGTCCCTCGACATCGACGTCGTCACGTGCAGTCCGTTCGGGCTCGGCACCGGCACCGTCCGCAGCGCGCACGGCCTCATTCCCAATCCGGCACCCGCCACCATGCGGCTCCTGTCCGACGCCGGCGCACCGATCGTCGGACTCGACACGACCCTCGAGACCGTCACCCCCACCGGCGCCGCGCTGATGACGACCCTCGCGACCAGTTTCGGTCCTGCCCCGTCGATGGACACCGCCGCGGTCGGCTACGGCGCCGGCACCGCCGACCCGCCCACTCGCGCCAACGTCGTCCAAGCGGTCGTGGGACGCGGCTCCCGACCCACCGATGCCAGCACCGACGTGATCGTGCTCACCACGAACGTCGACGACGTCACCGGCGAGGTGCTGGCCCACACGATCACCGCGCTGATGTCAGCCGGCGCACTCGATGCGTGGGCCACCCCGATCGTCATGAAGAAGGGGCGGCCGGCGCACACGGTCAGCGTCCTGTGCACTCCGGCGGACGCCGACGGCCTCCGCCACCTCATAGAGCGCGAGACCGGCACGCTCGGAGTTCGTGCAACGCCGGCGCGCCGCTGGGCGCAACCGCGCACGACCGAGACGGTCGAGATCGACGGACACACGATCGGACTCAAGATCACGGATCACCGGATCAAGGTCGAGTTCGACGATGCTGCCCGAGCGGCCGCCGCGCTGGGCGTGCCGGTCCGGATCGTGATCGAACGCGCAATCTCTGCCGCGACCGACCGACCCGATCCGTAGGCTCCCGCGCTGTGGGATCGATCGCTGTCAGCCGTCTCGCCTGGCGGCTGCCGGGTGGCGATGAGCTGTTTCGCGACGTCGCGTTCCGAGTCGGCAACGGCGACCGGGTCGCCATCGTCGGAGCGAACGGTGCGGGCAAGTCGACGTTGCTGAAGCTGATCACCGGCGACCTGCAGCCGACCGAGGGAACGATCAGCGTCGACGGCCAGCTCGGCGTCATGCACCAGCTCGTCGGTACGGCCGACCATCCTGCGACCACCGTCCGCGAGCTCCTGGTCTCGTTGGCACCCGAGCGTCTCCGCACTGCTGCGTCCCGCATGGCCGCTGCCGAGTCACGCCTCGACGAGGATCCGATGGAGTACGCGGACGCGCTCGGCGCCTGGGGCGACGCCGGCGGCTACGACCTCGAGGTGACGTGGAGCGAATGTGTCACGCGAGCGTTCGGCGAGTCGCTGGACGACGTGGCGTCCCGGCCGCTGCGGACGCTCAGCGGCGGGGAACAGAAGCGACTCGCGCTCGAGGTGCTGCTGCGCAGCGAGTTCGACATCCTCATCCTGGACGAGCCCGACAACTTCCTCGATGTGCCCGCCAAGCGGTGGCTCGAACAGCAGCTCAACGAGACGCGCAAGACCGTGCTGTACATCAGCCACGACCGCGAGCTGCTCGCAGCGACAGCCACGAAGATCGTCACCATCGAGGCCTGGGGCGCGTGGACCCACGGCGGCTCGTTCGCCGGCTACGCCGATGCGAAGCAGCGCGAGCACGACAAGCGCGAACGCGACCGGTCGCTCTACGACGACGAACGGATCCGCCTGGAGGAATACGTCAAGGTCATGCGGCAGCGGGCGAGCATCAGCGAGACGTTCGCGCCGAAGCTGAAGGCGGCCGAGACCAAGCTGCGGCACTTCATCGAGAAGAACGAGCGACCTCCCGACGTCCGCGAGCAACAGATCGACGTGCAGTTGCGCGGCGCACGCACCGGCAAACGGGCCGTGATCTGCGAACAGTTGGAGATCGCCGGGCTCACCGATCCGTTCGACCTCGAGCTCTGGTACGGCGAACGAGTCGCCGTCCTCGGTGGCAACGGCGTCGGCAAGAGCCACTTCCTCCGCCTCCTCGACCAGCACGACAGCGTCGAACACTCCGGGGGCTGCCGGCTGGGCGCGGGCGTCGTTCCGGGATTGTTCCATCAGACCCACGAGCACCCGGAATGGTTCGGCCGAGAACTCGTCGAGATCCTCTACGACCTCGACGTGGTCCTCCGTCCGGCGATGAGCATGTTGCGGCGCTACGAACTCCACGGCTGCGCCAGCCAGTACTTCGAGACGCTGTCAGGCGGCCAGCAGGCACGCTTCCAGATCCTGTTGCTCGAACTGTCCGGTGCCACGCTGCTGCTGCTCGACGAGCCGACCGACAACCTCGATCTCGTGTCGGCCGAGGCGCTCGAACTGGGGCTGGCACAGTTCGACGGCACCGTCGTCGCGGTCACCCACCACCGCTGGTTCCTACGCGGCTTCGACCGCTACGTCGTCTTCGGCGACGACTGCGCCGTCACCGACCACGCCACCCTCCCCACCCTCTGGCACTGACATCGTCCTCCCCAAGCCCCCACATCGGTGCCGGCGTCCGAGGAGACCGAAATGTGCGGGTTTCACGTCGTCCACCGCAACGGACCACACATTTTTCGGGGTGGGGTCGGGGTGGGTGGGTGGGTGGTTGGGCGGTGGGGCGGTGGGGTTGGGTCTGGCGGAGGTGTCGATGGAGGCCATGGCCGCGCTGATCCAGGCGGTGAGCTCGTCGGTGGGCATCTCGCCGCTCGTACGAGCGACGAGGTTGCCGTCCGCGTCGATGATCATCATCGTCGGATAACTCGAGCCACCGAAGGCGACCATCGCGTTCTGCTGCTCGTCGTCGGCCATCGTGGGCCAACGCCAGCCCTTGTCGACGACCCATTCCGACGGGGGCCAGTTCGGCGCTCCCTCGCTGGCGCCGGTGCTGATGCCGATCACGTCGAGATCGGCAGGGATGCCGCCGTCGTCGTCGATCTCGAGGATGCGCGGCACCTCGTTGTTGCAGTGCGGGCACCAATGAGCGAGGAACACCAGCATCGTCGCGTTGGACTGCTCGCCGCCGAGCGTGATCGGGTTCCCGTCGAAGTCCTCGCCGATGACCACGGGAGCGGCCGTCCCGACCGCGGGGTCCGGGTCGGTGTCCATGTACTGCGGCAGCACGTCGCCCGACACGTCGACGGTGCCGAACTGGACCGCCTCGTCGCTGTAGGTCGGCACGCGATCGTCGGATGTGGACGTGTCGTCGCCGCCGCTGACCAGGACAGCGATGCCCGCGAGACCGAGGACCACGACGATGGCCGCCACGACGATGACGAGTGTGCGGTTCTTGGGGTTCACGAGAGCTCCGTTTCGGTGTCGACAGGTGCCGCGTCCAGTGTGCTGGGAAACCGGACGAACAACAGTGTGAGGATGGTGAGAAAGCCGATCAGCGCCATGGTGGCCAGGCTGAGGAAGCCGAACTCGCGGAACCAGACGTAGGTGCACGATGGTCCGGTGGCCTCACACGACCCGGTGTCGAGGGCTGGCCGCCACTCGATCAGGGTGTGGTAGGCCGAGATGCCCGCACCGATCGCCGCGAGTGGTGCTGCGTACCAGCGCACGGCCGCATCCTTGCGAATCGCGCCGACGAGAAGGACCGCGCTCAGCGGGTACATGGCGATGCGCTGGAACCAACACAGACGACACGGTGCAAAGTCGGCGACCTCGGAGAAGTAGAGGCTGCCGAGCGTGCTCGTCGCAGCGACCAGGAATGCCAGCCAGATCGCCGCCTCGCCGATCTGAGCACCGAGGCGCCGTGCTCCCGCATGACCCGCCCCGGCGGCGATTCGGAGCCCGGCGAATGCCAGTGCACCGACACCCGCGGCGAGGGTCAACAGCCCGAAGAACAGTTCGGCGGTCTCGGTGTCCACGACGCAAGTATGCAGCGACGGAGGTACCGTCGGTCGGCGATGTCGATCGACACGGTTCCGGTTCCGCTGCAACGCACGGTCCGCGACACCCTGAGAGAGCTCAGACGCACCCGACAACGGCGCCGTCTCGGCAACACCGATTGGTACGACATCGCCTACCGCGTGTACCTGTTCGCGCTCGTCGGGCTCACCGCGGTCGTCTGGGTGTCCGACGCGGTCGACGGAGCCATCGGTGACGAGGTCGACACCGCCGACCTCCTCACGCGCGGCCCTTCGGTGATCGGGCTCTTCCTCGTCGGCGCCTTCGCGCTCGGATTGCGCAGCGGTGCCGACGGTGGCCCGGTCTCGATCGAGGTCGCCGACATCCGACACGTCCTCCTCGCCCCGGTGTCACGACGGATGGCGATGCTGCGACCGGTCGCGCAACGACTTCGCTCTGCCGCGTTCCTCCTCGGGCTCGGCGGAGCCATCCTCGGACAGCTCATCGCCACCGAGGTCGAGGGTTCCCGAGCAGCCTGGGCGGCGAGCTGCGGCGTGTTCGCCGCGATCGTCGGAGCCACCTTCATCTCCACCGCCGTCATCGGTCATGCGGTTCGGCTCCCGCGCTGGGTCGCGACCCTGCTCGCGACCGCCGCCGTCGCCTGGCAGGGACTCGTCGCCTGGGGCATCTGGAACGACAGCACCGAGGGCATCGCCCGCGTCGGTCCGGGCAACCTGGGCGGGCGACTCGCACTGTGGGGGATCGACCAGCGACCCATCGACGTCATCCCGATCGTCGTCGCGCTGGCGATGGCCGCCGTTGCGTTGGCACTCGGTGGACGCCTGCGGCTCGAAGCACTCGCCCGGCGCGGCGAACTCGTCTCACAGCTGCGGTTCGCTGCGACCGTGCAGGACCTGCGCACCGTGGTCCAGTTGCGTCGCCAGCTCCGTTCCGAGGTGCTGCGCACCCGTCCGTGGGGTCAACGACGCCTTCCCACCCGTCCGGCGCCGCGACCACTCCCGTCGATGGTCGCCCGCCCAGCGCGCGACGGCGACGGTGGATCGCTGCCGACGCCCTCGGCGACCGTGGTCTGGCGTCGCGACAGCCGCTCCCTGCGACGGCTGCCGATCGCCCGGTTCATCCGGATCACGATCCTCGCCGCGATCGGCGGGGCCGGCGCTGCCCTCACCATTTCGGCGTCACCACTGTTCGGCCTGCTCCTGCTCGGCGCCCTCTTCCTGACCGGACTCGAGTCGCTCGAGCCGCTCTCGCAGGAGATCGACCGACCGGACATCACCGACTCGATCCCGATCGACCGTGGCTGGACCTACGCCCATCACCTGGTCGCGTCGGCCGTCCTGCTCGCCGTCGTCGCACTGATCGGGGCAGCGGTTGCCGCGGCCGTCGAACCCGACATCGCGCTCGGCGCGTTCGCCATCGCCATCCCGATCGCGTGGGCCGGTGCCATGGGCGCCGTGGTGGTCACGGTCCTCGACGCACCGCAGCCACCGAAGACGACCAACCTGCTCGGTCAGCCGACCGACAGGGACGTCAGCCTGGTGCCCCCCGAGTTCGCTGGATTCAGCACCGCGGTGAAGACCCTGATCCCCGTGATCCTGAGCGCGATCGGCACGATCCCGGTGTACGTCGCTCGATTCAGTGGCGACGGTGCTGACGTCGCCCGATCCATCATCGGACTGGCGCTGTTCACCGCGTTGGTCGTCGCCTGGGTGCGACGCCGCGACCGCTGGGGACGCAAGGTTCGGACATTCTTCGAAGAAGGACGCGCAGCAACAGCATGAGCAAGCCCACGAGTTCTCGGTCCAACCGCCCGCAGTCCGCATCGAAGCGAGCCCGCACCGCACCGGCCCAGCGTGCCGCCTCGGCACCCAAGGGTGCGTCGAGCGACTCCGGCACGGCTGCTGCACGTTCCGGACCACCCGGGGCCATCGACGTCGTCGGCCTCTCCAAGACCTACGGCGACGCGCCGGCACTGAAGCCGCTCGACCTGCGCATCGAGATCGGCGAACGCATCTCCCTGATCGGGCACAACGGCAGCGGGAAGACCACCCTCATGCGCATGCTCGTCGGGATGCTGGAACCCAGCGGTGGCTCGGCGACGATCGCCGGGCATCCCATCGGCTCCATCGAGTCTCGGGCGTCGGTGTCGTTCCTCGCCGATCAGCCGATCTTCTACGACGACCTGACGGTCTGGGAACACCTCGAGTACATCGCCCGTCTCCACGGCACCGCCGACTGGGAGCAGCAGGCCGTCGATCTCGTCGACATGGTCGGGCTCATGCCGCGCGTCGACGACCTCCCGATGACCTTCAGCCGTGGACTGAAGCAGAAGGCGGCGATCGCCATGGCGTTCGTGCGGCCCTTCGACGTGATGCTGATCGACGAGCCCTTCGTCGGTCTCGACCGCACCGGCCGCGAGGCGCTCCTCGAACTGCTCACCCTGGCCCACGGCGACGGTGCGACCCTGGTCGTGGCCACCCACGAATTGTCCAGCGTCAAGGAGAGCGGACGACTGATCGCGCTCGCAGACGGCGAACTCACCTTCGACGGTGATCCGTCCCACGCCGACCTCGCCGCGCTGACCGAAGGCATCCGCCCCGACCAGACCTGAGTGTCAAGACTTCATTCAAGAGAGCATCAAGTCGCAACGTGGTGGTCTAGCATCGGCGCCATGCAGGAGTTCTCTTCGGTCACCGCCTCGTCCTACGACGCCGATTCGCTCGCGCCGCTGCTCACCGAGAAGTCGGCAGAGGGCTGGAGCGTCGTCTCCATCGTGTCCGCCGGAACCAGCATCGTCGCGTATCTCGAGCGCGAGGCCGACGAGTCGGCGCCGGCCGCAGCGACCGACGACGCTGCGGTCACCGAGGCCGAGGTCGCCACACCTGACGTCGACGTCGAATCCGCCGCGACCCAGGAAGAAGAAGCGACGTCAGCAGACGACGCCGTACCGTTCGTGCCCACCGCCGCAGCCGCGGCCGTCGTCGCCGACGCCGTGGCCACCGACGCACCTGCTGCGGTCGACGAACCGGCCGGCTGGGCCGTGGCACCCGAGTCGGACGACGCTCCCGCCGTGGCCGACACGACCACCGACGAATCACTCGCCGACCTCGTCGCCGAAGTCGAGGCATCCGAGACCGCTGACGCCGCACCGGCCGTCGCGGTCGCTGCCGAGCCCGCCGCCGAAGAGCCTGCTGCCGCCGAGCCCGCAGCCGCCGACTCCGCAGTTCCCGCCGGGTGGTACGCCGACCCGTCGGGCCGCTTCGAGCTGCGCTACTGGGACGGCGCTGCCTGGACCGAGCACGTGTCTCGCGCTGGCCAGCAGTTCACCGACCCGCCGGTCGCCTGACCCTGCGTTCGGGCGATCTGACCGCCCGACCCACCACCATCGGCATACCCTGACGCCATGCGCGCCACTTCGATCGGCCACGCCGGAATCCTCGTCGAGACCGACGCCGGTTCGATCCTCTGCGACCCCTGGTTCGTCCCCGCGTTCTTCGGTTCGTGGTTCGTCTTTCCACGCAACGATCAACTGAGCGACGACCTGCTCGAACGCATCGAGCACGCCGACTACCTGTACGTGTCGCACCTCCACGGCGACCATCACGATGCGTCCTGGCTGCGCGACCACTTGCGACGCGACATCCCGATCCTGTTGCCGGACTATCCCACGCGTGAGCAGCAGCGCACGCTGCAGGCGCTGGGGTTCACCGAGTTCATCCGGACCTCGGACACCGAGGAGCTCGAACTCGCACCAGGCCTGACCGTCGCCATTCACGTCGAGACCTCGATCACCGACGGGCCGGGCGGCGACTCCGCTCTGGTCGTGTCCGATGGCCGGACGATTCTCGTGAACCAGAACGACTGTCGGACCGACGACCTCGGCCAACTCCGTTCGCATGGCCCCGTCGATCTGCACTGGCTCCAGTACTCCGGGGCCATCTGGTATCCGATGGTCTACGACATGCCGGACGAGACCAAACGCGGGCTGTGCGAATCGAAGGTCAACGCCCAGTTCGCCAGGGCGATGCGGTACGTCGAGAGCATCGACTCGCGGTACGTCGTGCCGAGTGCAGGTCCACCGGTCTTCCTCGACGAGGACCTGTTCGGGCTGAACATGATCGACGGAGACGAGCTGAGCATCTTCCCCGATCAGACCCAGTTCCTCGCACGGCTGGATGCCGTCGGCCGCCAGGGCGTGATGAACATTCCGGGCACCACGATCGACGTCGACCCCTCCGGCATCTCGGTGACGCACCCGATTCCCGATGACGCCGTCGACGCGATCTTCAGCGACAAACGCGCCTATCTCGATCGCTACCAGGCCGACTGGGCACCCTGGCTCGCGGACCTCAAGGCGTCGTGGACGCCGCCGACGACCGATCTCCTCGCCACGCTGCAGGAGTGGTGGGAGCCGCTGTTGGAGATGGCCCCGACGTTGCGAGCCCAGGTCGGGGGCAACGTCCTGCTGCGCGCTGGGGACCTGCCGATCCTGATCGACTTCGACAACGGCACGGTGCGCCGCCACGAGAACGAGGAGTACTCGTTCCGCTTCGACATCGCCCGCGAACTCGTCGAGACCGTCGTTGCACAACGAGCGGTCGACTGGAGCAACTCGCTGCTGCTGTCATGCCGGTTCACGGCGTGGCGCGAGGGCGACTTCAACGAGTACGTCTACAACTTCTTGAAGTCGCTGTCACGAGAGCGGATGCGCCGCGCTGAAGCCGAGGTCGTCCGCAAGCTGACCCCGCCCGACGTGCTCGAAGCGCTCCACGAACCCGACATCCGCGTCGGCGACTACATCGTCCAGCGACGGTGTCCGCATCGCAACGCCGACCTCGGAGCGTTCGGCGAGATCGATGGCTGCGACTTCGTGTGCACCCTCCACGGCTGGCGATTCGACCTCGAGACCGGACGGAACAAGACCGCGACAGATCAGCCGTTGCGCATCCGCCGAGCCACCGACGACGACTGAGTTCTCCTCTCCAGGATCACCGGCCTCACGACCAGCTCACTCCGGAGTCCCTGCTGACTCACTGCGAACTCACAGGTTCATCGCCTTGACTGGCGGCATGTCGAAACTCCACATCGCGACCGCCAGCCTCGTGCTGCTTGCCGCAACCGCCTGCAGCTCATCCGGTGACTCCTCGAGCTCCACCGACGCTCCCGCCACAGATTCGACGGTCGACACCGGCGCCGAAACGACCACGACGGCCGAAGCGACCGATACGGCACCGGACGTCACAGCGAGCGGCACGACCTCTGATTCCTGCGAGGCCACCGCCGCCACCTTCGTCACGACCGGGTCGGCGAACGCTTCGCTCGCGGACCCCGAGGTGGCCGCCACGTGCAGCGGTGACAGCATCGTCATCACCTCGAACGGCATCCCCGACTACACCTA
>JBAWHL010000347.1:0-2258 GCA_049593815.1 Ilumatobacteraceae bacterium
CACCCGAACCAGGCGGATTCGCACACACGGGACTCGCAGCGGGGTACGTCACGAACGTGAACCCGGTCGGGTTGACATCCACTTGGACATCGAGGCCCTCGCGGAGGATCGTGTCACCCTCATCGGGTGCGAGTTCGATCCAGACGCCGTCGATCAGGTCCCAGCCGGGCCAGTCGGTGCCAGTCCCGTCCGCGGCGACTGCGGCGCCCGGGTAGAGGAATCGACCCGAGAGCGGAGCGTCCGAGAGCACGTCGACGACGTTTCCGTCGACGTCGCGGATCGTGATGGTGGCGATCGGGGGCGATGCCGCGAATCCTTGCGGGATGATGTCGTAGAGGACCCACGGTGCATCGAGGACGCACTCGGTGGCGAATGCGTTCAGGTCCAATGACCTGGGTTCGTCTGGTGGGTAGATGTCGTTGTCGGTCTGTGCCAGCGCGGGCCCTGAGGAAACGCCGAGGACGGCGATCAGGACTGCTCCAGCGAGTGCCTGCTTGATCATGGTGATAGTCCTTCGTTCTGATGTGTCGCACCGGTTGAGATGAGGAGGGCGTCGTGGGGGCAGGGCGAGATCATTTCGGTGATCCGGCGCAGCCCCTCCGAGTCGTACGGCGAGATGCCTTCGGCGTCGCACGTCCTGGCGACGAGGTCCAGGTCGAGTGGCGGCACGCTGACGTGGTCGATCATCGAGTGGCATGGACGGTTGGGTGTCTCGCCGTCGCCCAGGAGGACCTCGTGCATCTTTTCGCCCGGCCGGAGTCCGGTGATCACGATGTCGACGTCGTGGCCTGATTGTTCGATGAGTTGTTCGGCGATGTCGATCACCTTCACCGGCTCGCCCATGTCGAGCACCAGTGCCTCGGCCGCTCGTCCGATCGCTGCGGCCTGCATGGTGAGCCTGACGGCTTCACGAACCGCCATGAAGTAGCGGGTCACGTCCGGGTCGGTGACCGTGACCGGGCCACCGCTGCGAATCTGCTGCTCGAACGTCTCGAGAGCGGAGCCCCGGCTGCCGATGACATTCCCGAATCGAACCGACACGTAGGGGCGACCGGTCCGGTGCGCGGCGTCTGCGGTGAGTCGTTCGGCGATGCGCTTCGTGAAGCCGAGCACGTTGACGGGGCTCGCTGCCTTGTCCGTGCTGATGTTGACGAGGCGGGACACCCCGGCGTGCTCGGCTGCCGCCACGACGTTCATCGTGCCGATGACATTGGTCTTCCACCCCTCGCTCGGAGCGTCCTCGAGCGCTGGTACGTGCTTGAGCGCCGCAGCATGGAACACGAGGTCGGGTGCGTGGTGGGCGAACAACGTTGCGAGCCGTTCGGGGTCACGAACATCGCCGATCAACGGAATGCAGCGGTCGCGTCGCTGGGTCGGAAGCGAGGCAATGAGCGAGTGGAGGTGTGAGTCGTCGTGGTCCAGTGCAATGACCTTGGACGGCTCGAACTCGAGAAGCTGTCGAACGAGTTCGGATCCGATTGATCCGCCGGCACCCGTCACGAGCACACACGTGTCGCTGACGAGTTGCCTGACGGGAGTCTGCTCGATCTCCACGATCTTGCGGTCGAGCACGTCTTCGTCGGTGTACCGCTTGAACTCGCCGTTTCGTCCGCCCACGAGCGGTTGCACAGGAGGCATGACGAGCGTGTCGAGCCCGGCGGCCTTCACGCGGAGGTGGAGGCGATGCAGTTGGCGACCTGTCGCTGAGGGGACGGCCAGCAGGACGACTCGAGCGCCGTGACGTGCGGCGACCGATCGGAGGTCAGTCGAGGTGCCCTCGACGCGCACGCCGCCGATACGGCGACGACACTTTCCCGGGTCGTCGTCCACGAGCGCGGCGGGGCGGTACGGCGCATCGCGTGATTGCATCGCGGTGATCGCCTGGTAGCCGCCTTCGCCCGCACCGAACACGATGAGCGGAACGCTGGCACAGTTGTCCCGATCAGCGACGTGTTGCGCTCGTACCCGTCGCACGTAGCGGTGGCCGAACATGATGCAGACGGCGACCGACGTGGCGAGGACGAGGATCTGTCCGTTTCGGCCCTCGTTCCAGGCGACGTGTTCGACTCCGATCAGCAGTACGCCGACGGTTGCGACGGTGATGGCGAGCCCGCCCATCTCGTCGAAGCTGAACGGCCGAAACCTGCCGCGGTACAAGCCGGACGCTTGGCCGGCGACGATCTGGAGGACGACGGCGACGAGAAAAAGGGGTGGCGTCGGCCAGTCGAGTGCCTCGTGCCCGTAGAACGTGGAGGCGA
>JBAWHL010000348.1:0-5650 GCA_049593815.1 Ilumatobacteraceae bacterium
CTCCATGGCGAGCTCGATGCCCTCGTCGCTGACGTCTTCGTCGGCGTTGGTGGCGATGATCGTCGCGTCGGCGTCCGAGAGCTTGGCGGCAACCTCGTTGACACAGTCCTCATCGAGCTCGACACCAGCGTCGGCCGCAGCCTCGATGGTTGCCTTGGCTGCGTCGCCCTGTGGGCCGTCCAGGCCGCCGTCGCTGTCGCTGCCGCAACCGGCGACGAGCAGTGAGGCAATGGCGAGGGTGATGGCAGCAGTCTTCTTCATGGGGACCTTTCGGAGAGTGGCGATCGGTCGATCGCCGCACCATGGTGGCAGGTTCGTGGCACGCGAGGTGACCTTTCAGGGTCGCCGCTGGGCGGCGGGTCGTTCAGGCGCCGTCGGGTCGTCGTGACACGATGACTTCGTAGTCGCTCTTGCCGGTGATCGTGACTTCGAATTCCCACGCCCGCCCCTCGGTGTCGACGCCCGTGCACAGGAACGTCGTGTCGACGTCCTGATTCTCCGGCTCGGCACACGTCGAGGTCTCGAACGCCGTTCCGGAATCGCCGAACAACGCGGCGACGAGGCCGTCGTCGTCGAGGATGAACTTCTCGGCGTTGTTGCGGAAGTCGGCAGCCGTCGTGAAGCAGCCGGCGAGTGCGGCCGTGATCGCGACGAGCCCGATCGGCGCGAGCGTGCGGACCGGAGGGAGGCGCATGGATCGAAGGTAGCTCACAGTGCGAGTGGGACCGCTCGTTCTCGGCGGTGCGTCGCGACCCGGTCCCACATCACCACGAGCAGCGCCAGCCACACGAACCCGAACCCGACGAGCCGGTCGGCCGGCATCGGCTCGTCGTAGATCGCCCAGCCGAGTCCGAAGTTGATGACCGGGACGAGCAGGTTGAGCGGGCCGAGCATCGTGAACGGAATCGACTGGGCGGCGGCGGCGAACAACATCAACGGCACGGCCGTCGCCAGACCGGTGCCCAGCACGAGGATCCAGTCGCTGATGTCCGCCGTCTGGAGGATGCTGTCGGCGCGTTGAGAGAACGCGACGACCGCGACGAGCGCGGGAACGAACAGGACGAAGGTCTCGCCGGCGAGGCTCTCCACGGCACCGAGCGGAACGCGACGCTTGCTGAGGCCGTAGAGGCTCCACGAGCCGGCGAGCAGCAGCGCGACCCACGGTGGTCGGCCGTAGGAGACCGTGAGGATGACCACCGCGACGGCGGAGAACCCGAACGCGAAGCGCTGGCCCGTCGTCGGCGTCTCGTCGAGGACGAAGACCCCGATCGCCATGGTCGCGAGGGGAGCGATGAAGTAGCCGAGTGCGGTTTCGATCACCCGGTCGTTCGTGACCGCCCACACGTAGCTGCCCCAGTTGACGGTGAGCAGGAGCGAGGCGATGAGCAGGCGACGAAAGGTGGGCCCGTGGCGCAGCGCCGCGATGACGTTGGGCCACGTGCGGCGAGCGGTGACGATGACCGCCATCACCACACCGGCACACGCCATCCGCCAGGCGATCAGCTCGAACGCATCGAAGGCCGCGAGCTGCTTCCAGTAGATGGTGAGCAGGCCCCACAACAGGTACGCCGCGATGCCGACCTGGACGCCGCGCTGGACGCTGAGCCCGCCGGGGCGCGTCGGCCCGGGCGCTGCAGGAGCAATGGGTGCCGCCGGCAACGGCTCTGGGGAACGATCGTCGCCGGACATCGCTGCGTAGCGTACGGATGCTCGGGCGCTCGGCGGCGCGCGGTCGCCGAGCTCGCGATCTACGGTGGCGCCGTGGAGATCAGAGTGGTCGACGACCCGGCTGCCGCGTCGGGTGCGTGGATCGTCCGCCGTCTGCGCGACGCCGTACGTCGCCGAGGTGAGGCGTTCCTGGCCCTGTCGGGTGGCAGCACGGCACCGCCGATGCTGGACGCGTTGTCATCGGCCGAGGTCCCATGGGAGCGGGTGACGGTGTGGCAGGTGGACGAGCGTGTCGCCCCCGACGGTGATCCGGCACGAAATGCCGCACAACTCCGAGGGCTCCCGGCGCGGACACGACTGATGCCGGTGACGAGCGCCGATCTCCGGGCCGGGGCACGTCGCTACGCAGCATCGCTGCCAGACCGCTTCGACGTGGTCCACCTCGGCCTCGGCGCCGACGGACACACGGCCTCGTGGCCGCCCGGCGACGACGTCGTCGACAGCAGCCGCGACTGCGAGATCACCGCCGAGTTCCATGGCCTGCGGCGCATGACGATCACACCGCGGGTGGTCAACGGGGCGCGTGCGCGCCTCGTGTTGGCGACCGGTTCGTCGAAGGCCCCGATGATCGAACGTTGGTTGCTTCGCGACCCGTCGCTGCCCATCGACCGCGTCCGACGCGCCGGCACGTGGGCCTTCCTCGACGCGGCCGCAGCAGCGGACCTGCCGGAGATGGCGGCGGTGCCGTCGAAGTAGGTTCGGGCGCATGGATGCCGCCGACCTCCCAGCGAAGCTCGAGCAACTCGCCGAACCCCCACACCTGCGCAGCCTCTTCGCCGCGGATCCCGGACGCGCCGACCGGTACGTCGTGCACGCCGGCGACCTGCGGATCGACTATTCCAAACACCGCATCGACGACACCGTGCTCGCGGGGTTGCTGGCGATCGCCGCCGATCGAGGCGTCCCGGCGCGCCGTGACGCCATGTTCGCCGGCGAGCACATCAACACCTCCGAGGACCGTGCGGTGATGCACACCGCGCTGCGAGCCCCCGCGGATGCGTCGATGATCGTCGATGGGGTCGACGTGGTGCCCGAGGTCCACGCGGTGCTCGACCGGATGGCCACGTTCACCGACCGAGTCCGCGCCGACGAGCGGATCACCCATGTCGTCAACATCGGCATCGGCGGCTCCGATCTCGGACCGGCCATGGCATACCGGGCGCTCGAGTCGTACCGCCATCCGCGACTGCGCTGCTCGTTCGTGTCCAACGTCGACGGAGCAGACATCGCGTCGGTGCTGGCCGAGTGTGAGCCGGCGTCGACGCTGTTCATCGTCGCCTCGAAGACCTTCGGCACCATCGAGACCCTGACCAATGCCCGCACGGCGCGGGACTGGCTCGTCGCTGAGCTCGGTGACGCCGCGGTCGCCGACCACTTCGTCGCGGTGTCGACGAACGCCGAACGGGTGGCGGAGTTCGGGATCGACGTCGCCAACATGTTCGGGTTCTGGGACTGGGTGGGCGGCCGGTACTCGGTCGATTCCGCCATCGGCCTGTCGCTGATGATCTCGATCGGCGCCGAGCGGTTCCGCGAGTTCCTCGACGGTTTCCATCGGATCGACGAACACTTCCGGACCGCGTCGCTGGTCGACAACGCGCCGGTCATCCTGGCGATGCTCGGCATCTGGTACGCCAACGGGCTCGGGTTCGACACCAAGGCGGTCCTGCCGTACGCGGAGGAGCTCGGGCGGTTTCCGGCGTACCTCCAACAGCTCGACATGGAGTCCAACGGCAAGTCGGTCCGGCTCGACGGCAGCACCGTGGGCACCGGGAGCGGCGGGACCGGACCGATCGTGTGGGGCGAGCCGGGAACGAACGGCCAACACGCCTTCTACCAACTGCTGCATCAAGGCACCCGGGTGGTTCCCGCCGACCTCATCGGGTTCGCCACGCCACACCATCCCTACCGCGAGCACCACGACCTGCTGATGGCGAACCTCATCGCGCAGTCGGAGGCGCTGGCGTTCGGTCGCGACGCAGGGCCGGGCGAGCCCCATCGCCAGTTCGACGGCAACCGACCCAACACCGTGATCCTTGCCCCGCAGCTCACGCCGTCGGTACTCGGCCAACTCGTGGCGCTGTACGAGCACATCGTCCACGTGCAGGGCACCGTCTGGGGCATCAACAGCTACGACCAGTGGGGCGTCGAACTCGGCAAGGAGCTCGCCAACCGCATCACCCCCGAACTGACCGGCGAACCATCGCCGTCCTCCCACGACGCCGCCACCAACCACCTCATCGCCTGGTATCGCACCCACCGTTGACCCCCACCCCCACCCCAATCCGACAAATGTGCGCTCGGTAGCGCTGACCGCCACAATCGACACACATTTCGGGGTCCCCGCCTCGGCGCGACCGAAATGTGTGCCGCGCGTCGCGCGTGGCGCACGAGACCACACATTTTTCGGAGTGGGGGCTCGGTTCTGCGGTGGGGGGTGAAATGGGCAAGAATCACGGGATGCGCGACTACTCCAACATCTACATCGACGGTGCCTGGGTTCCTTCGGACGGCACCGGCACGATCGAGGTCATCAACGCGGGGACCGAACAGGTCATGGGATCGATCCCCGACGGCGTCGCCAGCGATGTCGACAAGGCCGTGGCAGCAGCTCGCCGGGCGTTCGACTCCTGGTCGGGGACACCGGTCGAGGAGCGCCAGAAGTACATGATCCGTCTGAACGAGGCCCTCCAGGCCCGTTCGCCCGAGATCGCCGAAGTCATCGCCGGCGAAGTCGGCATGCCGATCACCTGGGCCACGATGATCCAGGCCGGCCTGCCCGCCGGCAACATGCAGACCTACGCCACGCTGCTCGACACGTTCGAGTTCGAAGAGACGATCGGCAACAGCCTCGTCGTCAAGGAGCCCGTCGGCGTCGTCGGCGCCATCACGCCGTGGAACTACCCGCTGCACCAGATCATCTGCAAGCTCGGTGGTGCCCTCGCCGCCGGGTGCACCTTCGTGCTCAAGCCGAGCGAAGTCGCGCCGCTCAACGCGTTCATCCTCGCCGAGATCGTCCACGAGATCGGCCTGCCCGCAGGCGTGTTCAACCTGGTCACCGGCACCGGCCCCGTCGTCGGCGCGGCGATCTCCGAGCACCCCGGCATCGACATGGTGAGCTTCACCGGATCGACCGCCGCCGGCAAGAAGGTCGCAGCGAGCGCTGCGGGCACCGTCAAGCGCGTCGCGCTCGAGCTGGGCGGCAAGTCGGCGAACATCGTCCTCGACGACGCCAACCTCGAAGAGGTCATCCCCAAGGGTCTGTTCGCCTGCTACCTCAACTCCGGTCAGACCTGCACGGCGCACACTCGCATGCTCGTTCCCAACAGCCGCTACGACGAGGCCGTCGCCATCGCCGCGGCCGCCGCCGAGCAGACCCAGGTCGGCGACCCGACCACCGAGGGCATGCACCTCGGACCACTGATCTCCCAGGTCCAGTGGGACCGCGTGCAGAGCTACATCCAGAAGGGCATCGACGAAGGCGCGGTCGTCGCGGCTGGCGGCCTCGGCAAGCCCGAGGGTCACGAGACCGGTTACTTCGTGAAGCCGACCGTGCTCGCCAACGTCACCAACGACATGACCGTCGCCCAGGAGGAGATCTTCGGCCCCGTGCTGTCGATCATCGGCTACGAGGACGAAGACGATGCCGTGCGCATCGCCAACGACAGCCTCTACGGCCTCTCCGGCGGCGTGTGGTCAGCGGACAAGGACC
Organism: Ilumatobacteraceae bacterium; assembly: GCA_049593815.1. GTDB lineage: Bacteria > Actinomycetota > Acidimicrobiia > Acidimicrobiales > Ilumatobacteraceae > Sva-07. The sequence continues at coordinate 5,438 of JBAWHL010000348.1, forward strand.
GTGCGATCGCCGTCGCTCGCCGCATGCGCACCGGCGCGGTCGACGTCAACGGTGGCTCGTTCAACATCGCTGCCCCCTTCGGCGGATACAAGCAGTCCGGCTACGGGCGCGAGAACGGCCCCTACGGCATCGACGAATTCCTGCAGACCAAGTCCCTGCAGCTGTAGTCGATCGCCGAGGTTCGTCGCTGGCGCTGCCCTCGCCGTGCCGGCC
>JBAWHL010000349.1:0-1919 GCA_049593815.1 Ilumatobacteraceae bacterium
TCGGGGATCTACTACTTCGAGAACGACATCGTGGTGACCGCGGGGGCCAACGTCGTCGTCGGCGATGGCGCAGTGCCCGGTTGCACGTCCAGCCAGGAGGCGGTCTTCTATGCCGAGAACGTCCCGAGCACACACAACCTGAGCGGTCTCGGGGGCACCTGGGTGCTCGGCGACAGCGCACGGATCCTGGTCGACAACGCGGCCGGTGACGTCACGCTCCGGTTCAACACCCGATATGCATCCCCCGACGACCCGGGCGATGCTCCGTCGCAGGATGTCTCGATCATCACCGTCAACGGTGACCTGCAGGCCGACGGGGTCACCGGCACGAGCCTCGACGTCCCCGGCGCGATCAACGTGCCACTCTCGAAGGTCGGTGCCGAACCGGCTGATCCGGCCGACATCGTCTATGCCACCGAGCAGGACTACGTCCCGTCGAAGGTGACCCCGAAGCCGAGCGTCGCCGAGGCACCCGTGAACGCGACGGCGACCCGCTACCGCTACGGCGCCGTCGTGCAGTGGGGTGCTCCATCGTTCGACGGCGGGTCGCAGGTCACCGGCTATCGCGTGACCGCCTCGTCGAATGGGTCCACCTGCACGACGAACGGCGCGCTGACGTGCGCGATCAACGGCCTGCCGACCGGAGGCACGACCTTCTCGGTCGTCGCCCTGAACGCCGCCGGTGAGTCGGAGCCGTCGGTCCCGTCGCCGAGCGTCTCGATCAGCTCGAGTGGAACGGCGCTCGGCGTCTCCGCCGCTCCGACCCCGCCGACCGCGACGGCGTACACCGGGAACGTGGTGCGAGTCGCGTGGGCAACCCCGGGGAGCAACGCCCCGATCCAGAGCTACACGGTCACGGCGACGCCGGGTGGCGCCACCTGCACCGTCGTCATGACGGGGTCGTTCACACCCGAGAACAAGTGCGACATCGTCGGACTCGACCCGAACACGGCGTACCGGTTCACGGTGACGGCCACGAACACGGTCGGGACGTCCGCCCCGTCGGGCAACAGCGCGCCGATGACCATCTCGGCCGCTGGAACGCTCATCCCGGCGCCGACGCTGCCGGCACCACCGGTGTATGTGCCGGTGACCCCGGCACTCATCGACATGCAGCTCGGTGGTCCGGGCACGGCGATGATCGAGATCCCCGGATACGTCTCGGTGCCCCAGGGCCGTTTCAACGTGGCCAATCCGAACGGTCAGTCGGTCCGAGTCGCAGGCGGGGTGCTCGCGGCGCAGATCGACGTCGATGACACGAGGGCGGCGCCACCGATCGGCTTCGTCGACACGATCGCGCAGCGCAAGCTGAAGATCGTCTCGGTCTCCAGTGGCGGTGGCGAGACCTCGACGGCCGTCGTGCAGATCAACCAGAACGGCGCCTACGCGGTCAACTCCTGGGAAGTGCAGTAGCCGACAACCAGGCTGCCGGGTGCCTCAACCGGGCTGCACCAGCTCGCCGGCTCGCAGTTGGTGGGCATAGCGACCGTCGGCGGCGATCAGTTCGTCGTGCGTGCCGATCTCGGCGATGCGGCCGTCCTCGACGAACGCGATGCGGTCGGCGCTGCGGATCGTCGACAAGCGGTGGGCGATCACGAGGGCGGTTCGGTGCTCCATGGCGTGGTCGAGCGCTGCCTGGATCAGTGACTCGTTCTCGTTGTCGAGGTGACTCGTCGCTTCGTCGAGCACCATGATCGCCGGGTCCTTCAACAGCAGCCGGGCGATCGCCAGGCGCTGCTTCTCGCCACCGCTGAGTCGGTAGCCACGTTCACCGACGATCGTGGCGTAGCCGTCGGGAAGTGCGGCGATCGTGTCGTGGATACGGGCCGCCTTCGCGGCCTCCACCACCTGCTGGTCGGTCGCCTCGATGTCCGCGTAGCGCAGGTTGTCGCCGATCGATTCGTGGAACAGGTGCGGAT
>JBAWHL010000350.1:0-13472 GCA_049593815.1 Ilumatobacteraceae bacterium
CTGCGACGCCACGCACCGTCGACCTGCACGGTGAACTCGACGGGCTCCCACCACATGTTGGCGATCACGTAGAGCCCGTCGACGTGCCAGGCCAGCGAGCGAGACTCGTGGGCCCGATCCGGCTCGCCGACCGCCCCGAAGGTCCGCACCGGTTCCATCGATCGGTCGCTGCGCCACAGCGACGGATTCGCCGCACGGAGTTCGGACAGTGCCCGCACGAACGCCTCGTGCTCGGCGAACTCCTCCCGGCGCCTCCAGTCGACCCAGGACGTCTCGTTGTCCTGGTTGTACGGGTTGTTGTTGCCGTGCTGGGTTCGGGCGAACTCGTCACCGGCGACGAACATCGGCGTGCCCCGGCTCAGCAGCAGCAGACACATGGCGTTGCGCATCTGCCGGCGGCGCAGGACCATCACGTCCTCGGGCACCTGGTCGTCGCCCTCCCAGCCACAGTTCCACGATCGGTTGTCACCGTGGCCGTCCGCGCCGTCCCATCCATTGGCCAGGTTGTGCCGACGGTCGTAGGCGACGAGGTCGTACATCGTGAACCCGTCGTGTGCCGTCAGGAAGTTGACCGACCGGTCCGGCGACTCGAACAGGTCGAGGCTTCCGGCGACGCGCTGCTCGACGAGCGGCACCATGCCCGGTTCGCCACGGAGAAAGCCGCGCATGTCGTCACGGAACTTGCCGTTCCACTGCATCCATCGGCGGTCCGGGAAGTCGGGCCCCAGAAGGTAGCGGGCGAGGTCCCACGGCTCGGCGACGAGGCGGACGCCACGGCGCTCGCCCCAGTCACCGATCGCTCGTACGAAGTCTGGTTCGCGAGCCAGCACGGCAGCGAGGTCGAATCGAAATCCGTCGACACCCAGGTCGGCGAACCGGTCGAGGCACTCCATGATCAGGTGCTGCGCGACCGGGACGGTCGCGTCGACGATGTTGCCCGTCCCGGCGTCGTCGAGGTACTCCCCGTCGGGCCGGTGGGCGTAGTACCCGCGATCGTCGAGCACTCGCAGCGTGTAGCGCGGACCGTCCACATCCGATTCGGTCGTGTGGTTGACGACGACGTCGATCCACACCTCGATGTCGTGGTCGTGCGCGGCGGTGATCGCATCGGCGAGTTCGTCGGCGGGATGCTCCCCCAACGCGTACGAGTGATGCACAGCGCCGAAGACGAGTGGCATGTACCCCCAGTAGTTCCCTTCGTCGGGGTCGTACTGGTGCACCGGGAGCAGCTCGAGGACCGACACACCGAGCGCCACCAGCCGCGGCAGCTCGTCGACGAGCGCGGCGAAGGTTCCCGCGGCAGGTCGTGACCGCCCGATGGTCAGACCCCGAACGTGGGCCTCGTGGACGAGCAACGGTCGAGTCGTGTGCCGCTGCGGACGTCGTTCGGGCCACGGCGTGGCGACCGCACGCGGGAACCGGTCGACGGTGACCGCGCCGCCGGGCTTGTTGGCGGCTCTGGAGTGCCCGGGCGGGAACCAGACCTCGGTTGCCCGAGGATCGAGCGCGGGCGCTCCCCCGTCGACGATCACGACGTAGCGGCACCCGACCGGTACCTCGCCCGCCCACGCGCCGTCAGCGCCTCGTTGGAAACGGCGTGGGGTGCGCTCACCGTCGACACGCAGCTCCAGCAGCGTCGCGTCCGGGGCATGCACCACGACGGGCATCGTGCCGCTCACCTCCGTCCGCTCCATCGCCACATGATGCCCTGCCATCTCCGCAGCTCCGCACCGCGCCAGCGACCTCCGGCGCGACCCGCTCGTCTCGCTCCGTGTCAACGACACGCAGGAACTCGGCGTCGTGGACGACGCAGAACGGGACCGGTGCGGGGACGAACGAACCGAGAGGCGAGTCGGGATGGGGGCGGGGGCGGTCCGGTAGCGTCGGGACGATGACACCGAACACGGTCGCCGGCGCGCTCTCGCGGCACGGTTACCTGCCCGACGAGGGCATCGCCACCGCCGTCTTCCTCGCGATGACGCTGCACCGGCCACTGCTGCTCGAAGGCGAAGCGGGCGTCGGCAAGACCGAGTTGGCCAAGACGCTCGCCGCCGCGACCGGTGGGCAACTGATCCGCCTGCAGTGCTACGAGGGCATCGACGTGTCACAGGCGGTGTACGACTGGGACTACGCCCGCCAGCTCCTCCACCTTCGTGCAACCGAAGCCACCGGAGAGTCGACCGCTCGGACCGCCGACGATCTCGAGGCCGAGCTGTACGGCGAACGCTTCCTGGTCAAGCGTGCGCTGCTGCGTGCCATCGAGCCGGTCGAGGGACCGCCACCGATCCTCCTGATCGACGAGATCGACCGCGCCGACGACGAGTTCGAGGCCTATCTGCTCGAGGTGCTGTCCGACTTCCAGATCACCATTCCGGAGATCGGCGAGTTCCGCGCCGAACGTCCACCGATCGTGATCCTGACGTCGAACCGCACGCGCGACGTCCACGACGCGCTCAAGCGCCGCTGCCTCTACCACTGGGTCGAACACCCCGGATTCGAACGGGAGGTCGCGATCGTCACGATGCGGGTGCCCGGCATCGAGGTCGAGCTCGCACGCCAGGTGGCCGCCGCCGTCGAGACCCTGCGCGGCCTCAACCTCTACAAGCCACCCGGCGTCGCCGAGACGATCGACTGGGCGACCGCGCTCGGAAAACTCGGTGCCACCGACCTCGACGAAACGGTGGTGGCGAACACACTCGGCACGGTCATCAAGTACCGAGAGGACACCCAGCGCGTGCACCAGCACGGTGTCGCCGACCTCGTCAAGCTCGCCCTCGACTCCGCTCGGGTGCGCGGCGAGTCACCGGACCAACTCACCATCGACGTCTGATCGGCGGGTGCGTCAGGCGTGAACGAGACGTGGACATGACGACCAGCCAGACGACGGGATCGGCGACCGGCAGCGACGGCGCCTCGACCCCGGCGGAGATCGCCGTCGCGTTCTCCCAGATCCTGCGCGGTCTCGGACTCAGCGTCCCCACCAGCTGCACCCACACCTACGCCGAGGCGCTCTGCGAGACCGGGATCGACGAGCGGGACTCCACGTACTGGGCCGGCCGAGCCACCCTCGTGCGCCGCCCCGAGGACATCGCGCTGTACGACCGCGCCTTCGCCGTGTTCTTCGAGGGTCGGCGAGGCAGCGGCGCCGCCGGTCCGGAGGAGGAGCCGCTCTCGATCACGATCGCCGTCGATGCCGACGATGACGACGACGATCAGGACGATGCCGAGGACGACGCCGGGTCCGACGACGATGTCCTCGAGCTGCGCTTCTCCACCACCGAAGTGCTCCGACACAAGGACTTCGCCGACTACAGCGACGACGAACTCGTGCACGCACAGGAGCTGATGTCCCACCTGCGCCTCGTCGGCGCCCCACGGGACTCGCTCCGGTTCGGCCCGACCCGGCGACGGACCTCCCGTCCGGACATCCGCCGCACCGTGCGATCCGCGATCCGCGCGGGAGGCGAACCCATCGAACGGCACTTCGTCGCACCGACACCCCGCCTGCGCCGCCTCGTCCTGCTCCTCGACGTCAGCGGCTCGATGGAGCCCTACGCCCGCGGCCTCCTGCGGTTCGTACACGCCGCGGTTGCCGGGCGGCAGAAGGTCGAGGCCTTCGCGCTCGGGACGCGCCTGACGCGCATCACCCGGGAACTGACGAGCCGAGACCCCGACGTCGCGCTGCGCGACGCCGGCCAGCGCGTCACCGACTGGAGCGGCGGCACACGACTCGGCGCTGGGCTGCGAGAGTTCAACGACCAGTGGGGCGTTCGCGGCCTCGCCCGCAACTCGATCGTCGTCATCCTCTCCGACGGGTGGGATCGAGGCGACCCCGACGAGCTCAGTGCCCAGATGGAACGACTCCAGCGGGTCACCCATCGCCTCGTCTGGGTCAACCCGCTCAAGGTGACCCCCGGCTACGCCCCACTCGCCCGGGGAATGGCAGCGGCCCTTCCGTATGTTGACCGGTTCGTGGAAGGGCACTCCGTGGCCGCCATGGAAGAACTCACCCGGGTCATCTCAGAACAGTGAGCGAGACATCATGAACGACCTCCTCGAAGACATCACCCGCTGGCAACAGGCCGGCGAACGAATCGCCGTCGCCCGGGTGGTCGACGTCGAGGGCTCCGGTCCTCGAGACCCCGGGGCAGCGATGGCCGTCACCGAGTCCGGCGAGGTGGCCGGCAGCGTCAGCGGCGGATGCGTCGAAGGGGCCGTCGTCGGCGAGGCCTTGGCGATCCTGGCCGGCGAGCGCGAGCGAGGCATCGTGACATTCGGGTACTCCGACGACGAGGCGTTCGCCGTGGGTCTGACGTGCGGTGGCACGATCCACCTCTACATCGAGGAGCTCGACTGGTGACGTTGTTCGAGCAGTACGCCGACGCGCTGCGTTCCGATCGCCCGACGGCACTGGCCACGGTCATCGACGGTCCCAACATCGGGGCCAAACTGCTCGTCGAGCCGGGACGGGCGCCGGCAGGGTCGTTGGGCCACCCCGAGCTCGACCGGGTCGTCGCCCGCGACTCGCTGGCCGAACTCGAAGCCGCTCGCTCCGGCCTCCGCCACTACGGCCCCGAGGGCCAGACGACGCCTGAGGACCTGCTCGACCAGCCGACGGTGCGGGTGTTCATCGAATCGCATGCGCCTCCGCCACAGATGTGGATCTTCGGTGCGGTCGACTTCACGGCCGCGCTGGCACGAGTCGGCAAGATCCTCGGCTACCGGGTCACGGTGTGTGACGCCCGCGAGGTGTTCGCGACACGGCGCCGGTTCCCGATGGCCGACGAGGTGAAGGTCACCTGGCCGACCCCGGTGTTCGACGAGCACGGCGACGAGCTGGGACCGCGCGATGCGGTCTGCATCCTCACCCACGACCCGAAGTTCGACGTCCCTGCCATCCAGGGAGCCGTGGCCACGCGGGCCGGGTACATCGGGGTGATGGGCAGCCGGTCCACTCACGACACGAGAATGCAGCGGTTGCGTGACGCCGGGCTCGACGCCGATCAGCTGGCCCGATTGATGTCACCGATCGGGCTCGACATCGGCGCGCGGACACCGGAGGAGACCGCGGTGTCGATCTGTGCGGAGATCATCGCCCGCCGAACCGGCCGGGACGTGCCGTCGCTCCGCGACGGTTCCGGCGCCATCCATTCCTGAGTCGGCCTGACCGGCCTGAGCGGCCTGAGCGGCCTGAGCAGCCTGAGCAGCCTGAGCAGCCTGAAAGGCCAGACGACCGCTCGGACGAGACGTCAGAGGGTGGGGTCGCCGAAGCGGACGGAGTTGGTGCGGCTTCCGGAGATCGTGTCGAGCTCGACGGTCCGACCGGACATCACCGAGTGGATCACGGCGTCACCGACACCGAGGTACATCATCACGTGCCCCGGGTACTGCACGAGGTCGCCGGCCTTGGCCGTCGAACGGTCCAGCGCCGCTGCATTGCGGATCTGGGCGCCGCTCTGGCGTTCCAGGGTCACGCCGGCCTTGCTCCACGCATAGGTGGTCAGCCCGGAGCAGTCGAACCCGACGCCTTCCTTGCTCGTGTTGGTGCGGTAGGGAACGCCGACCTGCGTCATCGCAGCCAGCACGGCTCGCTGGTGTTCGAGCGGGGTGCTGGCCCATGCCGTCACCATGTCGAGCTGCGGGTAGCCGAGCTCGGTGGCGGCGTACTGCGCCGTCTGCGTCCGAGCCCACACGTAGGAGCGATAGTCGACGGGATCGCTGGTCGCCGTCCACTCGTCGAAGCTGGCGAGCGCCTTGGTCGCCGACGTCGTGACGATCGAGGCCATCGCGTTGGTCGGCAGCGCGCCTTGGGCGGCCTCGGCCGGAGCGCCGTCCGCGGCGACCGTCCCGATCATCACGCCCGCCGACACGGCGACCCCCAGGAGGGCGCCGCGCATGCGACGGGAGAGCGTGCCCCCGGACCGGCGAACCGGCGGAGTGGATGTCGAAAAGGTGTCGTTCATGAGATCGCGTCCGCACGACCTCTGTCGTGACGAGTGGGTAACATATCGTCATGCAATCGCAATACTGAAGCGCGACCGGCAACTTTTCGTCACCCAACCGTCATGCTGGAGTTGTCTGGAGACGACCACACTGCTGGTATGTCCGACGAGATCGACGGCCGAACGGGTCCACACGCTGGGCAAACGCAGGCCGCGATCGCCATCGTCGTCCTCGCAGCGGGCGCCGGATCGAGATTTCGGGCCGCCGGTCACAAATTGTCGGCGGAACTGCCCGCGACCGCCTCGGAACCCGCCGCAACGGTGCTCGAACGAGCACTCACCCACGCCCTCGCCGCCGACGTCGGACCGGTCATCGTCGTCACCGGCGCGGCACCCGACGCCGTGCCACCCCACCTGCGGTCGCTGGTGCACGAACAGCACAACCCACGCTGGTCCGACGGACAGATGACGTCACTGCGCGCCGGCCTCGAGCGCGCAGCGACACTCGGAGCCTCCGCTGTCGTCGTCGGGCTCGGCGACCAACCGTTCATCGACCCCAGCGCCTGGCGCACGATGGCCGCTGCGACCGGGCGTCTCGCCGTCGCCACCTACGACGGCACACGTGGCAACCCCGTCCGCCTCGACCAATCCATCTGGGATCTCCTGCCGGAAGACGGCGACGAAGGCGCACGGGCAGTGATGCGCGTTCGTCCTGATCTCGTCAGTGAAGTACCGTGCACTGGTTCACCCGCCGACATCGACACCACAGAGGACCTTCGCCGATGGCAGAGCAATTGATCAACGAGTTCACCGTCAACCGACCGATCGAGGAAGCGTGGCCCCTCATCACCGATCTGGAGCGCATCGCACCGTGCCTCCCCGGCGCGGAGCTGCAAGAGATCGAAGGCGAGACCTACCGCGGTGTGGTCAAGGTGAAGCTCGGCGCGATCAGCAGCCAGTTCAAGGGCGAAGCGCACTTCGTCGAACGTGACGACGAGAACTACCGAGCCGTGATCAAGGGTGCCGGGCGCGACACCGGTGGCCGAGGCAACGCCTCCGCCGAGATCACCGCACAGGCCGAGAGCCTGTCGCCGACGAGCACCAAGGTCGCCGTCACCACCGACCTGCACATCACCGGCAAGGTCGCACAGTTCGGCCGCGGCATCATGGGCGACGTCAGCTCGAAGCTGATGGCCCAGTTCGCCGACAACCTCAACCAGATGGTCGACGACCAGGGCGTGGGTGCGCCCGAGGCGGCACCGGCCGACGACGCCGCGACCACCGACACCGCTGCAACCGACGCTCCCGCCGCGCCGCAGATCCGAAAGATCGACGGACCGGCGACCGAGCCGATCGACCTCATGGAGGTCGGCAGCGGTTCGGTCCTCAAACGTGTCGCACCAGCGGTCATCGCCATCATGGTCGTGCTGTTGCTCCTGCGTCGCCGCCGAGGCTGATGGACGATCGCGATCGAGTCGCGGAACTGCTCGGACGAACCCCGCAGGGAGCGTTCGACGTCGTCGTTCGCGACGCGCAGGGCGACCCCGTCGTGCTCCGCAACGCGCCGTTCCTCGACGATGGCACGCCGATGCCGACTCGCTTCTATCTCGTCGGCCCCGAGTACGTCCGCAACGTGAGCCGTCTCGAGGCCGCCGGCGGGGTGCGCGATGCCGAGGCCACGATCGACCCCGAGGAGATCGCGGCGACGCATCGCCGCTACGCCGCCGAGCGCGACGCCGAGATCCCCGCCGACCACGTCGGCCCGCGACCGTACGGCGGGGTCGGAGGTACCAGGGTCGGCGTCAAGTGCCTGCACGCCCACCTCGCCCATCACCTCGCGGGCGGCGACGACCCCGTGGGTCGATGGACGATGGCTCGACTCGAGTCGGCGCAGCAGGCCGAGCGAGCGGGGCAGGCCCCCGCATGACCGCGCCAGCCGGCGTCCTCACCATCCAGATCGACGATCGTTCGGTGTCGATGACCGTCTCGGGTGGGGCCACGACGGAGTTCCCCATCGGGCCGCTCGCCCTGATCGAGGGACCACTCGGCACGGCCGATCCACCGGCACCGGCCGACCTCACCAATGCCCTCGGCTACGTGCACGACCACGTCGACGACCTCCTGATCGCCGCTCAGTCGATCGCTGCGGCACCCTTCGTGATCATCGCCGGCGATCATGCGCTCGCGATGGCCCGTGTCGAAGTCGGAGCGGACACGGTCCCCGACGACTACGAGCTCACCCGCGCCGACGCGGACGAGGTGTTCCGGACACTCGCCACCGAACGCCTCGACGACCGTCGATGCAACCCCGGTCTGGACGAGGGCCACGTGACGTCGATCGTCGCCACGTGTTGCGTGATACTTGGCATCATGCGCCGGCTCGACCTCCAGGAAGTGCGGGTCGCGTCCAGCGGATCTCTCTCCGACCGTGGAGGCACCTGATGGCCCTGCGTCACCCGTCCCGGGCCGCGTCACCCGTCCGTCTCTATGGGAGTCGCGTGATGCTGCGCCCGCTGGCGGCGAGCGACTTTCGCACGTGGAGCGACGTGCGTCAGCGCAACGCCGAGTGGCTCACGGTGTGGGAACCGAACCGCCCGGCCTTCCACCCCGATCCGGTCACCGACCGCAGTGCGTTCGCCAGCCGGTGCCAGCAGCGCGATCGAGACCGCTCCGCCGGCACCGCCTATCAGTTCGGGTTGTTCATCGACCAACAGGTCGCCGGCGAGGTGAACCTCAACAACGTCGTCCGTGGTGCCATGCAGTCGGGCACCATCGGCTATTGGATCGACCAGCGCCACGCCGGCAATGCCTATGTCTCCGAAGCCGTGGTGGTCGTGATGCAGTTCGCGTTCGAGCAACTGATGCTGCATCGACTCGAGATCTGCATCGTGCCGCGCAACACGCGCAGCCACCGCGTCGTCGAGAAGCTGGCAATCCGCAACGAGGGCGTCGCCCAGCGCTATCTCGAGATCAACGGCACATGGGAAGACCACGTGCGCTACGGCATCACGGTCGAGGAGTGGCACGTCCGTCGGGACGATCTCCTCGCTGCGTGGGTCGAGCGCCCTCGCGGCATCTGATTGATCGGCCGGCGAGATGCCGGCCGGGTGGACTCAGTAACCGGCGAGACCGGATGCGTCAGCCGCCATGCGGATCTGTTCCGCGCGATCTCGGCGAAGCTGCGTGCGACGCTTCCACATCTTCGTCTTCCAGTGGCGCTTGGTCCGATTGCGCTTGGCAATCTTGTTCTTCGCGACCTCTGGATCGTGATGATGGAGCGGCTTCCACGCCTCGCCGGGTTCGTGGACGTCTTCGGGTTCGAGACCGGAACTGACGTCCTGGGCGACACTCTGCAGCTCGACATGGATGCGGTGCCGCTCGCTGTGAGCGTGGGCACGGACTTCCTGCTTGGGCTGCAACGGCACCTCTTGGGTGCGATGACGCTGGCTCATGGGCTACCTCCTGCTTTGTGGCTCTGCCACGGTGGTTTCGGTGCTGACGTTGCTCACGGTAGTTCACGTGCCGGTCACGTGTCGCTCCTGTTGTGTAACGATCCTGCGCGATTCGTTCACCTGGTGTTCAGACCGTCAGTGCAGGCCGTCGATGGGCCGTCCCGCCGTCAAGGACCGGTCAAGTTCGAGTGTCCGGGCGCCGATGAGAATGCGTGGACACCCTGCCGCCGCCACCCCTCACCGCCGCGCCTGCGCCCTCGAGCACCGGAGCGCAGCACGCTGACGTCGCAGCGCTCGGCGCGCGACTGATCGCCAACGTCGACGAGGTGGTCGCGGGCAAGCACGACATCGTCGAAGTCGCCGTCGCGACACTGCTCTCGGGCGGCCACCTGCTCATCGAGGACATCCCCGGCGTCGGCAAGACCCTGCTCGCTCAGGCGATGGCTCGATCGGTCGGCGGCACGTTCCACCGCATCCAGGGCACCTCCGACCTCCTCCCCGGCGACATCACCGGCACGATGGTTCCGAGCGGACGGCTCGACATCGACAGCATGACCTTCCGGCCCGGCCCGGTCTTCGCCAACGTCGTCGTGTTCGACGAACTGAATCGGGCGACACCGCGCACACAGTCCGCGCTGTTGGAGTTGGCGGAGGAAGCGACCGTCACCGTCGACGGCACGAGCCACCAGCTCCCCGACCCGTTCATGGTGATCGCCACGCAGAACCCGATCGACATCGCCGGCACCTATGGCCTCGGCGAAGGTGCGCTCGACCGATTCCGCGCGGTCATCACCCCCGGCCGCGCCACCCCGCAGTTCGAGCTCGAGGTACTCACCGGTCGTCGCGGACGGTCGATGCTCGACGCCGTCGCCCCCGTGATGTCGCTCGCGGAGCTGCGCGCCGCGCGAGCCGCCGTGGCACGCGTCCAGATCAGCGACGCCGTGGCCGAATACGTGGTCGGTCTCCTCGACGCCACTCGACGGCATCCGAAGATCCGTCTCGGAGCATCGACGCGCGGCGGCGTCGCCATCGTCGAGCTCGCCCGCGCGTTCGCCGCCCTGCGCGGCCGATCGTTCGTCACACCGGACGATGTCGTGCGCGCCGCGACCCCGGCACTCGCCCACCGCGTCAGCGACGGCCAGGCGTCCGTCGCCGCCGGCCGGGAACTCGTCACCGACTGCCTGGCCGAGATCGCACCGCCAACCGTCTGATGGGGTCGACCCCGCCGACAACGCCGCGCGTGACACCTGCGGGGTGGACCCCCGGGACCGGGGTGATGATCTGCGCGTGGGTCGCCGGGGCCGCAATCGCCCGGTTGACCGGCGCAGCAGCGGTCATCTTGCTGCTCGCCGCAACGCTCGTCGGGTTCGTCTTCGACACGGTGGCCGGCTGGCGCCGGGCACGTCGACGGATCGACGCCACGCTCTCGGGCCCAGGTACGGCGACCGTCGGCGAACGCGGCGATCTCCTGCTCTCACTGCGCGGCGACCCACGCCCCACGGTCGGTCGACGACGCATCCAGCAGTTCACCGTCGTCCTCCCCGACGGCACGCTCGTCTCCCCCACCGCCGAAGTGGTCGGCGGAGCGGGCACGATCTCGATCCCCGCGACGTTCGAGAGCGCCGGCATCGTGACCACGCTGGGCCTGCGAGTCGAACAGTGCGGCCCCGCCGGGCTCGTGTGGTGGCGTCGAACCTCGTTCCATCCGATCGACCCGATCCACGTCGCGCCGCACGGTGTGGGTCCGCTGCTCGAACCGACCGTCGTCGAGTCGTCACGCGAGGGCGGAACGGAGGCGAGTCGCGGGAGCCACCGAGGAGACATCGACGGCGTGCGCCCCTGGCGGTCGGGCGACTCGATCGGTTCCGTGCACTGGCCGTCGTCATTGCGCGCCGACGATCTGATCGTCCACGACCGCGTCACCTCAAGCGACGAGCACTGGACGGTCGACATCGGCACTTCCCCTCCAGACCCTGCTCGGCTCCGCTGGACCCTCGACGCAGGTCGCCGACTCGGACACGCGGTCGCCGTGAGAACTGCCGACGGCGAACTCCACCGCATCGTCGCCGATGACGACGCGGCACGCTGGTCGGCGATCGTCGCCGACCGGACTGCTCCGGCGCCGGGGACGGACGCTCGGCGGCATCCGCTGCAGTTCCTTCGCAACGACATTCGCCTCGCCCGACCAGAAGCCGCTGGCATCGACCCGCGAGCGAGGTGGAGCGTCGCCATCGCCGCGATCGCCAGCCTCGGGATGCTCATCGGGGCGCTCGCGATGTCGCCGTGGGTGACCCCCGCCGTGGCGTGCGCGATCGTCGTGGGTGCAGCGGTGTCGATGCGGGTTGCCCGTGACGGTGGCGACCGGCCGCTCGTCATTCGGGTCGGGATCGTGCTCGCCCTGCTCGCCGCACTCGCGTGGGTTGCCGTCGATGCGGCCGACGTCGACGGATTGCTCGCCGTCCTGCGCGGGCCGATGCCCGACATGCTCATGCTGCTCGTCGTCCTGCACGGCTTCGAGGTGATCGATCGCCGCACGCTGCGTGTCCACCAGGCCATCACGTTCGTCGTTGCCGCCTACGGCGCCGGGCTCCGCATCGACGGGGCGCTCGGCTGGTGGCTGGCGATCTGGGGAGCCGCGTTCGTCACGTCGATCCTCGCCACCGGTCGCAGACCCGCGGACCGTTTGTCGTGGACTCGTACGACGCGGCCAACCAGTGGACGCGAGCCGGTACGGATCCGATCCGCCGGGAGCCGCATCGCGTGGACCGTCGTCGTTGCGACGGCGATCGTCGGTGTGTTGTCGGTCGTGCCGATTCCCGACGGGCCTGCGCGGCTCGGGCTTCCGGCGTTGTCGCAGAACGCGCCGACGAGCAGCACGCCTGGCGGGCTCGCCACCCCCGACGGCAGCGCCCCGAGCACCACCCCTTCCACCGATCGAGGGTCGCTGGGCGAGACGGTCGGCTATCCGGGCTTCACCGAGACGCTCGACACCAGTGTGCGTGGTTCGCTCGGCGACGACGTCGTGATGCGGGTGCGGTCGCCGGAGCCGGCGTTCTGGCGCGGCCAGACGTTCACCGAGTTCGACGGGCGGACCTGGACGGTGTCGCCCGAGATCGGCCCGAGCCAACCCGGTCCGCGGATCGAGGTGCCTCCGTCGGTCGGCGATGCGCTGGGTTCGGGCATCGAGTCCGAGGAACTCGTCCAGACGTACTTCGTCGAGCAGGATCTCCCGAACGTCGTGTTCGCCGCCTACCGTCCCGTCGAAGTCATCTTCGACGGCACGATCTGGACGCGACCCGACGGCGCGTTGCGCTCCGACGTCACGCTCACCGAGGGGTCGGTGTACACGGTGGTCTCCGACCGGGTCCAGGTGACCGCCGAGTCGCTGCGTGCCCAAGGCGACCTCGGCCAGTTCTTCGCCGGATTCCGTGACGTCGCCGGCGGCGAGGACATCGACCCGTTCCTCCAGCTTCCTGCCACGACGACCCAACGCACGATCGATCTCGCGGCGTCGCTGCGCACGCCGGGTGCATCCACCTACGACACGATCCTGGCCTACCAGGCCTGGTTGTCGGCGAACACCGAGTACGACCTGGACGCGCCGGTACCCGCCGAGGGCGAGGACGCGGTCGACGACTTCCTGTTCGAATCACAGCGCGGCTTCTGCGAACAGATCGCCTCCACGCTCACGATCATGTTGCGCAGCCAGGGCGTGCCCGCTCGGCTCGCAACCGGCTACGTGACCGGCGAGCGCGATCGGGTGTCCGGTGTCTGGAAGGTGCGCGCCAGCGACGCCCACGCGTGGGTCGAAGTGTGGTTCCCGCAGACGGGCTGGGAGCCCTTCGACCCGACGGCCAGCGTGCCGCTCGCCGGTGATGCCGACGCCGGCACCGTCGGTGGCGACCTCGCTGCCGCAGCCGCCGCCTCGATCGTCTCGCACCGCATCGAGGTCGCCGCTGCCGCCGTGGTGCTGCTCGGCGCCTGGGTCGCAGTCCGCACGCTCGCTGCGGCCCGCCATCGTCGCCGACGCGGCCGATGGGGTCTGCTGCAGGATCGCTTCCTCGCCCTCGCCGACGCC
>JBAWHL010000351.1:0-11587 GCA_049593815.1 Ilumatobacteraceae bacterium
CCACCAACGCGCCGACCACCACGATCGATCCACTCGAGGCACGCACGATCGAGCAGGTCAACGAGTACATCGCCCAGGCTGCGGCGTTCGACCAGGTCGGCGCGGACGCCCAGTTTCCCGAGGGACTGACCTTCTCCGCCGGCGGCGCCCCCGGTTACTCGCGATACGTGTTCCGCGAACACTCCGGCGGCGTCGTTCCCACGCTCGTCGAGGGCCCGCTGGACGGCACGGTGCGCTGCCAGGACGAAGCACTGCCATGCTCATACCTCGAACTGCGTGAGCTCCTGGCGTCAGGCGCTCCGATCCCGCCCGAGCTGCAGATGAGTCCCGAGGAGTTGTCGACGCTCGTCGCCCAACTCGATGAGCTGAACACATTCGCCGAGGCGCACCGCGACGTGAACTCGGCGTGTGCAGCGGGCTTCGTGAGCGACCAGATCCAGTCCGCCAACATGGGCTCGCACTTCTACCAACCGCAGTGGCTCGGCGACGGTTTCTTCCCATCCCGACCGGAGATCCTGCTGTACGCGCGCGCCGACGGCCAGATGCCCACGGGCGCACTCGGCCAGTGCGTCGACGGCGTCTGGACCGGTGAGCCGATGGAGCTCGTCGGAACGTCGTTCATCATCCCGCCGCAGGTCATCGGCAACACCCACCCCGAGACGTTCGCCGGACCACTCGACAACTGGCACATCCACTACAACCTGTGCCGCGGCAACAGCCAAGGACGCGACACGTTCATCCCGCAGAGCGAGTGCGAAGCGGCCGGAGGCAACTTCTCCGCCGCACTCGGCTGGATGATCCATGCGTGGGTCGACCCCGCCCACGACAATCAGCTCGGCGTGTTCAGCATGTGGAACTCATCGATCACACCGGTGATGGATGCCGCCACGATCCTGGAGACACGACAGAGCCGTGGGTCCGACTTCCCCGCCGGAGCGCAGCAGTCGCTGATCACCGACTTCCTGTACACGGGCGAGCTCGACGTCGGCGTCGGTCAGCCCTTGTTCTTCAACAACGTCGACTCGGTCCCGCACACGGTCAGCGCCGGCACTCCCGACGCACCGGACCTCGACGACTTCGACTCCGGGCTGCTCACGCCCGGCAGCAACTTCGAGGTCACCTTCGACACCGCAGGCACCTACTCGTTGTTCTGCACCCTCCACCCCGACATGGTCGCGACGGTCACCGTCACCCCGTGAGGTGACACCGTCCTCGAGCTGTCGGCGTCGCGCACGGGCCGACGCCATCCGTGCCCCGGCAAGGCGATGCCCACACGCTCGGCGAGGTCATTCGACGCGCCCTCCACGCTCGGCGAGCAGGATCAACAGTGCGGCCCGCTTCGCGACCGTGTCATCAGGCGGGGGTGCCGAACTGGCGGTCACCGGCGTCGCCGAGGCCGGGGACGATGAAGGCGTTCTCGTTCAAGTGATCATCGATCGACGCGGTGAACAGCCGGATCGAGCAGCCGGCGTCGTCGAGGGCCTGGATGCCCTCGGGCGCAGCGAGTGCACACACCACCGTGATCGGTTCCGGTGCGCCGCGTTCGACGAGCAGACGGATCGTGTGGATCAACGAACCACCGGTCGCCAACATCGGGTCGAGCACGATGACCGGACGACCTGCCAGTGATTCGGGCAACTTGTTCACGTACGGCTCTGGCTGGTGCGTCGACTCGTTGCGAGCCATCCCGATGAATCCGATGTCCGCGTTCGGGAGCAGATCCTGGGCAGGACCGACGAAGCCGAGACCGGCCCGCAGGATCGGGACGACGACGGGTTGCACCGCGATCCGGCGAGCCGGCGCGGTGGTCAGCGGCGTCTCGACCGTGCCGTCGACCGTCGGGAGCGTGCGAGTGGCCTCGGCGATCAGCAGGCCCCCGATCCGTTCGAGGTTCTGGCGGAACAACGCGTTCGGCGTCTCCCGGTCACGGATGCGAGCAAGCGCATCGGTGCACACCGGGTGGTCGACCAGGGTCGTCACGACAGCCATCAGGCCGAACCCAACGCCAGCTCGGACTTCAGGATCGAATAGCGCGGTTTGATCACTCCGTTGATCAACTTGAGGCGCTCCGGGAACGGGGCGAACGACGACTTCATCGCGTTGACGGTCAGCCATTCGAAATCGTCGAGGCCCCAGCCGAAGGCTTCGGCGAGTTTCTGCATCTCCTTGGTCATGCCGGTGTTGCTCATCAATCTGTTGTCGGTGTTCACGGTCACGCGGAAGCGCAGGCGACGCAGCATCCCGATCGGATGATCGGCGATCGACGGCACCACGCCGGTGTTGACGTTCGACGTCGGACACAGTTCCAGCGGGATGCGACGGTCACGAATGTACGTCGCCAGCCGCCCGAGCTTCTCGGTGCCGAGCCCCTGCCCGGGATCGATGTCGTCGACGATGCGCACACCGTGGCCGAGGCGTTCCGCACCACAGAACTGCACCGCCTCCCAGATCGACGGCAGTCCGAACGCCTCGCCGGCGTGGATCGTCGAGTGGAAGTTCTCACGGTTGACGTACTGGAACGCATCGAGATGGCGAGATGGCGGGTAGCCGGCCTCGGCACCGGCGATGTCGAATCCGACGACACCTTGATCACGAAAGCGCACGGCCAGTTCGGCGATCTCGAGGCTCCGCGCCGCGGTCCGCATCGCCGACGCGATCGCGTAGATCGTCAGGTCGGTCCCCTCGGCGCCACGTCGGTAGCCGTCGAGCACCGCCTGCATCACCTCGTCGAGGGTGAGGCCCTTCTCGGTGCTCAGCTCGGGAGCGAACCGCACCTCGGCGTACACGACGCCATCTGCAGCCAGATCCTGGGCACATTCGTAGGCGACCCGTTCGATCGCATCACGGTCCTGCATCACCCCGACCGTGTGGGCGAACGTCTCGAGGTAGAGCACGAGATCGTTGCGCTTCGCGCCGCGGTTGAACCAGGTGGCGAGGTCGTCGACATCGGTCGTGGGCAGACCGCGATAGTCGTACTCCTGCGCGAGTTCGATCACCGTGCGAGGACGGACCCCGCCGTCGAGGTGGTCGTGGAGCAGGGCCTTGGGCGCCCGCGTGATCAGTTCGGCCAGTGACATCGTTCCAACCTACCGATCAGCGCTGGGACAGGTGTCGGAGCGGAAGGTCATCGGGTCGCTGCAGCCAGTTCCACGCCGGATAGTCCGCTGGCCCGTCGATGCAGTGCAAGGAGTAGGCATGGCGGCTGGCACCCGATCGGTTGACGCCGGACCAGTGCGGAAGCAGCCCGTGCAGCACGACCATCGTCCCAGCAGCGACCTCGAGCGGAACGAGAGCGTCACCGCCGGGTGGCGGCTCGGGAAGCGGCGTCGAATCGAGCGGTTCGAACAGCGTGCCGTCGCCGGTGACATTGCGCTTGAACACCTGGCGAAGCGGCCCCCGATGACCGCCCGGCGCGGCCCAGAGACACCCGTTGTCGAGCGTCGCGTCCTCGATGGCGAACCAGAATCCGGTGACGGTCAGCGGATCTGTGTAGAGGAACGTGGCGTCCTGATGGCATCCGACCTCGCCGCCGATGCGGGGTTGCTTGAAGATGTACATCGACTGCAGAGCCAGCGGGTCGGCCAGCCCGATGTCCGAGGCGACCGCGGCGATGTCCGGATTGAACGCGAACCGCTCGAATTCGTCGTCGAGGTCGTGTTGGGCATGGCCGATCTTGTTGATGCTCAGTTCCTTCGGCTGGGTGAGCTCGCCATCTGGGCCGAACGCCTCCTCCTCGAAGAAGCACCAGCTCGACGAACCGCTGTCGATGAACTCGCGGTTGGAGTTCCGCTCCTGCTCGTTGGTCGTGAACACCGAGCGTTCGGCGGAGGGCTCCCACTCGTCGACCATCTCGATGGCCCGTGTGCGCAACCGCTGGCAATCGTCACGTGTGACGAAGTCGGGGAGCACGAGGAAGCCGTCACGTTCGTAGGAGTCGATCTGTTCTGCCGTGAGCACGCCATCGATCGTATCCGCCGAGCCCGACGGGCCGATCGGTGGGCGATGTGACGGATCGTGCCTGGCACGATCTGTCACATCGGGGCGAGGGTGGCGAGATCGGCGAGGAGGGCGTCGAGGTCGGCGCGTGGGAGGTCGACGGCCTCGCCGTACAGCTTCACCTTCGGCTCGGTGCCACTCGGGCGGACCTGCAACCGAACGCCCCCGTCGAGCATCAGGCGCACCAGGTTGGCCTCGGGGTACGACTGCACCGATTCGACCGCTCGTCCGCCGATCTCGCTGGGGGGCTCCGCCTCGATTGCTGCCACCCACCGTGCGCCGACGACGGGCGGGATGCGCACCGACAACTCCGAGGTCACGTACTGCCCGAACCGCGCTGCGATCGAGTCGAGACGGTCCTGCAGTGTCTCGCCGTCGGCGGCCGCCACCGCAGCGATCTCGGCCATCAGGATCGCCGCGGTGATCCCGTCCTTGTCGAGCGGACGCTGAGCGACGAGGTACCCGAGCGCCTGCTCGTATCCGAGCATCAGTCGCTGCTCGGGCCGCTCCGTGGCGATCTGGCCGATGTACTTGAACCCGGTGAAGGTCTCCTCGCTGTGGATGCCCGCGGCCTCGGCCATGCGGGCCAACAACGACGACGACACCAGGGTCGTCACGACGAGACGATCATCGCCGCTGGTGTTGGAGATGATGTAGTCGGCGAACAGCCAGCCGATCTCATCACCGGCGAGTCGACGCCAGGAGCCATCGGGCTGCGGGATGGCGACGCCGAGACGGTCGGCGTCGGGATCGTTCGCCAGTGCGACCTGAGCCCCGACCTGGCGTGCCACGTCGAGCAACAGATCCATCGCTCCCGGCTCTTCCGGGTTGGGGAAGGCCACGGTCGGGAACGTGCCGTCGGGCTCCTGCTGCGCATCGACCACGTGCGGCGCAGGGAACCCCGCTGCCTCGAATGCCCGCAGCACCGCCGCACCACCGACGCCGTGCATCGCCGTGTACGCGACCGGAACCCCGACCACGTCGGGGCGCAGCCGGACCGACGGAGCGAAGTCGACGTACCGGTCGACCCACGTCGAGTCGAGACGCTCGATCAGCGGATGATCCTCGGCAGCGACGTCGACCGTCGTCGGATCGTCGTAGGCGGCGATGTGGCCGGCGATCTCCACGTCGATGGGCGTCACGATCTGCGAGCCGGTCTGCAGATACACCTTGTACCCGTTGTCCGCAGGTGGGTTGTGCGATGCCGTGACGACGACGCCAGCAGCGGCCCCGATCCCGGTGATCGACCAGGCGAGCACGGGCGTGGGCTGGACGCCCGGGTGCAACATCGACCGGATCCCCATCGCCGCGAGCACACGCGCCGTGTCGACGGCGAAGAGGTCGCTCTTGCGACGAGCATCGTGAGCGATCACGACCCCGCGTCGTGCGGCGTCGGGCAGTCGGCCCGCGGCCTCCTCGGCGAGCAGCCAGCGGCCCAGCCCCGCAGCGGCGCGGCGGACCACCAGACGGTTCATGCGCATCGACCCGGCACCGACGGCGGCCCGGAGCCCGGCGGTCCCGAACTGGAGGCTGCCGTCGAACCGCTCGGCCAGCGCATCCACGTCACCGGACTCGGCGCGCTCGATCAATGCGGCGAGTTCGTCGCGGATGTCGCTGTCGGGTTCACCGTCCAGCCATCGTCGTGCGGTCACGACGAGATCGTTCGCGGAAACGGACAGGTCCTCAGCCATCACCGAGCAGGTTACGCAGCTCGACGAGCGGGCGGGGCCCGACGTGACTGATCACCTCCGACGCAGCGATCGACCCGTAGCGGCCACACGTGGCCAGGTCCGCGCCCGCCGTGAGCCCGTACAGGAACCCGGAGGCGAACAGGTCGCCGGCGCCGGTGGTGTCGAGCACCTTGTCGACCGGAACGGCGTCGACCCGGATCAGTTCCTCCTGGGTGACGATCACGCAGCCGTCAGCGCCGACCGTGATCGCCGCGACGTCGCACTCCGCGCGCAGCGCTTCGACCGCCTCGTCGAAGGAATCGAGCTCGTACAACGACAGCAGCTCGTCGTGGTTGCCGAAGAGCAGGTCGACCGAGTCCTGCACGAGCCCACGAAAGTCCGCGCGGTGCCGGTCGACACAGAACGAATCCGACAGCGTCAGCGACACGATGCGCCCGTGTTCGTGGGCGATCTCCGCGGCGCGCCGGAACGCTGCCTTCGCGTCGTCACGGTCGAAGAGGTACCCCTCCATGTACAAGACGCTGGCGTCGGCGATCATCGACTCATCGAGGTCGTCGACGCACAGCTCGCTGGACACACCGAGATAGGTGTTCATCGTGCGTTCCGCATCGGGCGTCACGACGATCACACAACGCCCGGTCGGCGTGCCGTGGTCGCCAGGGGGGCGATTGAACGCGACACCCAGAGCGCGCATGTCGTGGCCGAACACGTTGCCGAGGTCGTCGCCGTTCACCTTGCCGATGTACGCGGCACGACCGCCGAAGCTGGCGATGCCACAGGCGGTGTTGGCGGCGGAGCCACCGCTCATCTCGACCGCGTGGCCCAACGCCGAGTAGAGCTCGATCGCCCGCTCGGTCTCGACCAGGGTCATCGAGCCCTTCACCAGGCCGTGATCGTCGAGGAAGCGTTCCTCGGCCGAGGCCAGCACATCGACCAGAGCGTTGCCGATGCAGGCGACGTCGAATCGGGCGTCAGCCGGGTCGGAAGCGGACGATTGGCTCGAGAACCGGCGGAGGAGGTCGGACACGGGTCACCACGCTACCGCCGGTACCATCGCCACGATGGCAGCGCCCCCTGTGGACCGGTCCCTTCTCGACCCCTTCCGGCTCCCCGCCGACGTCCGCCCGATCCGGTACGACGTGCGGCTCCGCCCGACGTTGGAGACGGCGACGTTCAGCGGCACCGTGACGATCGATCTCGAGGTCGATGCCGACTGCGGGGAGCTGGTGCTGAACAGCGCCGAGCTCGAGATCTCCGCCTGCGAGCTCGACGGGGTGGCGGCCGAGTGGGAACTCGACCCTGCGACGGAGCGGCTCTTCGTGACGGCCCCGGTGGCCGCAGGCCGACGACGCCTGACGATCGGCTTCGACGGGGTGCTCAACGACAAGCTCCGCGGCTTCTACCGCAGCACCTACCTCGACGCCGACGGCAACGAGCACACGATCGCGACGACACAGATGGAGTCCACCGACTGTCGACGTGCGTTCCCCTGCTGGGACGAACCCGAGTTCAAGGCCGTCTTCGGCATCACCCTCGACATCGACGACGAACTGTCCGCGATCTCCAACAGTCCAGAGGTCGAGCGCACCTCGGCCGACGGGCGCACCGTGCTGCGCTTCGCCGACACGATGGTCATGAGCAGCTATCTCGTCGCGTTCGTCGTCGGCGAACTCGAGGTCTCCGACCCCGTCGACGTCAACGGCACACCGCTGCGCGTCGTGCACCGCCCGAACCAGGGGCACCTCACCTCCATGGCGCTCGATGTCGGGGCGTTCTGCCTCCGGCACTTCGAGGAGTACTACGGCATCGACTACCCCGGCGACAAGGTCGACCTCGTCGCCCTGCCGGACTTCGCGGCCGGCGCCATGGAGAACCTCGGATGCATCACGTTCCGCGAGAACATGCTGCTCGTCGACCCCGAGACCAGCACGCAGGACGAGCAACAGCTCGTCGTCGACGTGGTCGCCCACGAACTGGCCCACATGTGGTTCGGTGACCTGGTCACGATGCGCTGGTGGAACGGCATCTGGTTGAACGAGGCGTTCGCGACGTTCATGGAAGTCGCGGCCTGCGAGGCGTATCGCCCCGACTGGGAACGATGGACGGCGTTCGGGGTGGAGCGCAGCGTCGCGTTCGACACCGACTCCCTGCACAACACCCGCCCCGTCGAGTTCGAGGTGCGTTCACCGGCGGACTGCGAAGGCATGTTCGACGTGCTGACCTACCAGAAGGGCGGCGCACTGCTGCGCATGCTCGAGCAGTACCTCGGCGAGGACCGATTCCAGGCGGGAGTCAGCCACTACCTGCGCACGCACTCGTACGCGAACACCGAGACCAACGACCTGTGGGACGCCATCGAGGAGACGTCGGGCGACCCGGTTCGTCGCATCATGGACTCGTGGATCTGGCAGCCCGGCTTCCCGCTCGTGAGCGCCGAGATCGTCGACGCGGACGGCGCCCCGACACTGCGGCTGCAGCAGCGACGTTTCACCTTCGATGACGCCGGTGATGCCACCGACCAGCGGTGGGCGATCCCCGTGCACGTCCGCAACGGTGGCGAGACCACGACCCTCCTGCTCGACGACGTCTCGAGCGCCCCGATCGAACTGGTCGATCCGCACGGACCGGTGATCGTGAATGCCGGCGGTCACGGCTTCTACCGGGTCAGCTACAGCGACGACCTGCGCGATCGCATCGATGCCGGCGTGCTCGCCTCGCTGAGCACCCTGGAGCGCTACAACCTGGTCGACGATGCCTGGGCGGCCACCGTGGCAGGACGCCTGCGCGCCGCCGATCTCCTGCGATTCCTGGATGGTTTCGGCGACGAGCGCGACCACGCGGTGTGGCAAGCGATCACCGTTGCTCTGCGGGGCCTCGGCCGCCTGCTCGACGACGGGCCGGCGGTCGACGCCTTCCGGTCGCGGGTGCGGACCCTCGTCACACCGGCGCTCACGGCGCTCGGCGAACCGATCGACACCGACAGCGACCTCACGGGCAAGCTGCGCGGCCTGCTGACCGCCACACTCGGCGTGCTCGGCGACGACGTCGGTGTCCAGGCCCGCTCGCGCGAGTGGTTCGATGCCCCGCAGCACGATGCCGGATCGGTCGACCCGCAACTCACGGCGGCGGCGACCTCGGTCGTCGCCGCGACCGGCGATGCCGACACCTACGCACAGATGCGAGCGGGGTTCACCGACGGCGCCACGCCACAGGAACAGCTCCGCCACCTGTATGCACTGGCGGAGTTCGACGACGAACAGCTCATCCTCGCCACCTGCGAGTTCGCGATGAGCGGCACGGTCAAGACACAGAACGCACCGTTCCTGTTGCGCGGCGCCATCGCCAACCGGCGCCACGGAGCGGTCGCCTGGGAGTTCGTCCGCGACCACTGGGACGAGGCCGTCGAGCGCTTCCCGAGCAACACGATCGTGCGCATGGTCGACTCGGTCAAGACGCTCAACACGCCCGAACTCGTCGACGACGCTGCCGCGTTCTTTGCCGAGCACCCGATCGAGCAGGCAGCCAAGACGCTGGCCCAGATCCTCGAACGCCAGACCGTCAACGCCGCGTTGCGCACGCGAGAAGGCAACGACTTCGCTGCTTCCCTGCGCTGAGACGTCAGGTGTCGGCGCCGAGCACCGGACGGAGGACGGAGACCGTGAACCGAGACGAACCGTCGCCGGTCAGCGCTTCGTGAGCACCCATGCCTGCTCGGCGGGAAAGCGTCGAGACCACTCCGCCGACACCCAGAACGCGATGCCCTCGGCGGTCGCCGGTGCCTGGATCTCGACGTAGTCGGCGACGTCGAACCCGACGCGCCGGAACAGCCGCATCCACGACGAGATCTCCATGTTGAACTCGATGCCACCCGGATCGTCGAGCGCATCGGTCCAGTCGAGTCGTCCGAGCCCGAAGTAGTCCTGTTCGAGCGTCAGACCAGCCGACGACGCCCCGTCGGCCGCCGTGCACACCATCCCGAACGGATGGTTGCCGAGAAACACCAGACGGCCACCTGGGCGCAGCAGCCGATGGGCTTCGGGGATCCACACGTCCGGGTCGCACCAGATCGCCGCGCCGTACTCGCTGATCGCGAAGTCGAACGAGCCGTCGGGCTGATCGACGACTTCCGCGTTGCCGTGGACCCACTCGATGTCGGTCACACCATGCTCGCTCGCCAGCCGGCGGGCGGTCGCCAACTGCTCGGCGGAGTTGTCGATCGCGTAGACCGACGCACCACGACGGTGCATCCACGCCGACACGTACCCGGTACCGCAGCCGAGCTCGATCGCCCGCTGGCCGGTGAGATCGTCGGGCAGCAGCGGTAGTTCTGCGTTCGGCACACCCCAGATCCCCCACGTCGGTTCGCTCTGCGCCCAGTTCCGTTCGCCGCTGGCCACCCACTGGGGGGCATTGGTGTCCCAGTGACGACGGTTCTCCGCGACGTGGTGCGGCAGGTCGTGTGTGCTCATGGCGGTCACCGTAACCACCGCCTGCGTGTCAGGACGGCGCGTCGACGGGGGTCGTCGTGCCCGCGTCAGTCGCCACGCTGTCGCTCTGCAGCGCCGGAGAACGCGGCGATCAACTCCCGCTCGAAATCGGGGAGGTCGTCGGGTCGGCGACTGGACACGATCGTGTTCGGACCGGTGGAGCAGACGACGACGGACTCGTCCATCCAGGTCGCACCAGCATTTTCGAGGTCGGTGCGCAAGCTGGGCCAGCTGGTGAGGGTGCGCCCCTCGACCACGGCCGCCTCGATGAGCGTCCACGGGCCGTGACAGATCACGGCGACCGGCTTGCCGGCCTCGACGAACCGGCGAATCAATTGGACCGATGCCTCGTCGGTGCGGAGCTGATCCGGGTTGGCGACACCGCCCGGGAGCACGAGGCCGACGTAGTCCTCGACGTGGGCATCACGTGACGGGATCGTGGCGTCGAAGACGTCGGCCTTGTCGAGGTGGTCGAACCCCTGGACGTGTCCGGCCTTCGGAGCGATGTGGACGGGCAGCCCACCGGCGCGTTCGATGGCAGCCCATGGGCTGGTCAGCTCGATCTGCTCGACGCCTTCATTGGCGGTGAGGACGGCGATTCGCTGCTGTGCGAGTTCGTTGGACACGGTGTTCCTCCCTGGTGGGTCGGTGTTCGGTCGGTGGGTCGGTTGCTCGGCTCGTCGCGGAGCGGCTCGGTTCGTCGCGGCGACGATCCAGCGTGCACGTGGTCGAGATCCGAGCCGGCATCGATCACGCATGCCCGCTCCTCGACGAGTCGCCGAGCGAGGACGACGCGGCTGGGCGGATCGAGCCCGGGGAGCGCGTCGATCACGACGGGGCAGCCCGTCTCGAGGCGGCGGAGCGCGTCGAGCACGACTGCGGGGACGGTGATCGTGTGACCACCGAGACTGATCTCCACACGTTGTGCCGCCGTTGGAGCGAGGTCGCTCAGCGATCGCCAGTCGCCGGTGGCGGATCGGTCGACCACCCGCCCCAGGGGTGGGGCCGCAGCCCAAGCGATGCGGTGGTGATGCGTCAGTTCGTGCAGATGGGCGATCGATGCGATGTGGCCGACCCGGAACGGACGTTGGCCGCGGCGCTGCTGTTCTCGTCGTACGCACTCGTCCAGGTCGACGTCAGCCAAGTGCGTGCGCGTCGCCTCGAGTGCCGCTGCCAGGTGCTCGCGCAGCCCGTCGCTCGAACGATGCCGGTACCCGATCGGCAAGGGCGCGTCGAGGCCGTCAGGACCGTCGGCGAGGAGCCGGTCGACGACGTCGCGGTAGCTGACACGGATGATCCCGATCGTCAGGTGCAGCGACACGTCGTCGGTGGTCGCTGCGCTGTGCACGGTGCGCGCCGGGATGTACATGCTGTCTCCGGCAACGAGTTCGACATCGCCGAGCCCCTCCACGT
>JBAWHL010000352.1:0-2505 GCA_049593815.1 Ilumatobacteraceae bacterium
GGCGGCGCCTACATCGTGATGGACTCCAAGACGATGGGCAACGACCT
This sequence comes from Ilumatobacteraceae bacterium, assembly GCA_049593815.1. Lineage (GTDB taxonomy): Bacteria > Actinomycetota > Acidimicrobiia > Acidimicrobiales > Ilumatobacteraceae > Sva-07. Next base: position 48 of record JBAWHL010000352.1, read on the forward strand.
CTGCCTGGCATGGCCGTGGGCCGAGCTCGCGGTCATGGGCGCCGGACAGGCCGCGGCGATCCTGCAGCGCCGAGCGACCCCCGAGGAGCGTGCCGAATTCGAGCTCGACTACGCAGACCGACTCCTCAACCCCTATGTCGCGGCGGAACGCGGACTGGTCGACGCGGTGATCGATCCGGCCGACACCCGCTCGGTGATCGCTGCCGCACTCGACGTCCTCGAGAACAAGCGGGAACATCTGGGCGGCCGCAAACACGGCAACAGCCCGCTCTGACGGCTGAACGAGACGTGAACAACTCCCCCGTTGGGAGGAGTCGCACCGACCCGCACTATCGTGACCCTCCCGGCGGGGAGGAACCTCCGCCGGTCCAGTCAGTTCGCGCCGCGAGAGGAAGCCACGTGCCCGACACCATCACCATCACCGACGACCGTACGGGAAAGACCGTCACCGTTCCGATCGAGGGTGGTGTCTTCCCGTCATCGGCCTTGCGTGAGCTCGACCCGTCGTTGTACTGCTACGACCCCGCTTACCTGTCGACGGCGTCGTGCAAGTCGGCGATCACGTATCTCGACGGCGACGCCGGGATCCTGCGGTACGGCGGCTACCCCATCGAGCAGCTCGCCGAGCACTCGACGTACCTCGAGGTCGCGTACCTGCTGCTCAACGGTGAACTGCCGAACGCAGCACAGCTCGACACCTGGGTGCACGACGTCACCCACCACACCTTCATCCACGAGAACATGCGCAAGCGTTTCGTCGACGGCTTCCACTACAACGCTCACCCGATGGGGATGTTCACCTCCGCCGTCGCCGCACTCGGCACGTTCTACGACGGCGCCAAGGACATCGACGATCCGGCCGCACGCGATCGTCAGATCCTCCGCCTGATCGCCAAGTCCCCGACGATCGCGGCGATGTGTTACCGCTTCTCGGCGGGCCTGCCGTTCAACATGCCCAGCAACGATCTGACGTACCCGGCGAACTTCCTCAACATGATGTGGAAGGCCGGCAACTACGACGTCGACCCCGTGCTCTCCCGGGCGATGGAGGTCCTCTTCATCCTGCACGCCGACCACGAGCAGAACTGCGGCACGACCGCGATGCGCGTCATCGGCTCGAGCCATGCCGACCCCTACTCGTCGGCGGCCGGCGCCGCAGCGGCGCTCTACGGCCCGCTGCACGGTGGCGCCAACGAGGCCGTCGTCCGGATGCTCGCCGACATCGGGTCGATCGAGAACGTCCCGGCATTCATCGAGTCGGTCAAGAACGGCGAAGGTCGCCTGATGGGCTTCGGCCACCGCGTGTACAAGAACTACGACCCGCGGGCCACCATCATCAAGAACGCCGCCTACGACGTGTTCGAGGTCACGGGCAAGAACCCGCTCCTCGACATCGCGTTGAAGCTCGAGGAAGCGGCGCTGTCGGACCCGTACTTCATCGATCGCAAGCTGTACCCGAACGTCGACTTCTACTCCGGCCTGATCTACCAGGCGATGGGCTTCCCGGTCGAGATGTTCACCGTGCTGTTCGCCATCCCGCGCATGTCCGGCTGGTTGGCGCACTGGCAGGAACTCCTGAACGATCCCGCGCAGAAGATCTCCCGCCCTCGCCAGTGGTACGCGGGCCCCGACGAGCGCGACTACGTCCCCATCGTCAACCGCTGATCACATCAGGGGTCAGACCCCTGATGTGACGGTCAGCGGAGGGCGTCGATGATGGTGTTGAAGGTTCCGCTCGGGCGCATCACGTCGGCGGCCTTGGCGGGGTCGGGGAAGTAATAGCCGCCGATGTCGGCTGCGCTGCCCTGCGCTCCGAGGAGTTCATCGACGATCGTCTGCTCGCCGTCGGCGAGCTGTGCGGCGATCGGCGCGAACAACGCGGCGAGGTCGGTGTCGTCGGTCTGCGCGGCGAGCGCCTGCGCCCAGTAGAGGGCAAGGAAGAAGTGGCTGCCCCGGTTGTCGATCTGGCCGAGTCGACGGGCCGGCGACTTGTCGTTCTCGAGGACCAGACCCGTCGCGGTGTCGAGCGTGTCGCCGAGGATCTGGGCACGGGCGTTGCCGGTGACGTTCGCCAGGTGTTCGAAGGACACCGCCAGGGCGAGGAACTCGCCGAGTGAGTCCCAGCGGAGGTAGTTCTCCTTCACCAACTGCTGGACGTGCTTGGGGGCAGACCCGCCGGCGCCGGTCTCGAACAGGCCCCCGCCGTTGAGCAGCGGGACGATCGAGAGCATCTTGGCGCTGGTGCCGAGCTCGAGGATCGGGAACAGGTCGGTGAGGTAGTCGCGCAGCACGTTGCCCGTGACGGAGATCGTGTCCTCGCCGCGGCGAATGCGCTCGATCGAGAACTTCGTCGCCGCTTCCGGCGACATGATCTCGATCTGGAGGCCGTCGGTGTCGTGGTCCGTCAGGTATCGCTCGACCTTCGCGATCAGCTGGGCGTCGTGGGCGCGGTCGGCGT
>JBAWHL010000353.1:0-2670 GCA_049593815.1 Ilumatobacteraceae bacterium
GCGTAGTAGCGTTGGCACACATGTTCCAGACGATCCATCGAGCTCGACCGATCACGGTCGACGGCAGCGCATGGGCAGCGCCATCCCACGCCGCAGGCGACATCGACGAAGCGCTCGTCGATGCGGCCGCGCTCGCCGGGCGAGACCTGCCGATCCACGTCGACGCCGCGCTCGGACGCTTCGCCTCGACGCCCGATCGGTCCGGCGCACTGCTCATTCGCAACGTCCCGATCGGCGGCCTCCCCGCGACGCCGGCCGCCCCGTCGGCCCCCACCGACAAGGACCTCACCACCGAACTGGTGCTGCTCACCGTCGCTCGTCGACTCGGTCAGCCGGTCGGTTACGTGCCCGAGCACGGCGGCCGAATCGTGCAGAACATCGTGCCGACAGCATCCGATGCAGACCTGCAGACCTCCACGTCGTCGCGCTCAAACCTCATGTTTCACACCGAAACGGCGTTCCACCCGTTCCGGCCGCGCTACCTCCTGCTGTTCTGCCTGCGTGGAGATCCCAACGCCCGCACGACGCTCGTCTCGATTCATGATCTCGTCGACCACCTCCCCGACGACGTCGTCACCGCAATGTTCGAACCGCGATTCCGCACCGCCGTCGACGCCAGCTTCCTCGACGGTCGGGACAACACGCTCGGCCCGGCTCGTCCGCTGATCACCGGGACGCTCGCCGAGCCGACCTTCGTCTTCGACGCCGATCTGACCCGCGGCATCGACGACACCTCCGACGCCGTCGTCGCCGCCGTCAGCACCGCGATCGGCGAACTCGAGTCGGCCGTCGTCCTCGAGCCGGGCGACCTGTTGGTCATCGACAACAACATCGCCGTTCACGGACGGTCGCCCTTCACCGCCCGGTTCGATGGCACCGACCGTTGGCTCCAACGCTCCTTCGTGGTGAGCGACCTGGCCCCCAGCGCTGCCGAGCGTCGCGGACGCGTGATCACCACCGAGTTCGGGCAGCTCTGAACCGACGCCCGGACCCGCGCCTCAGGCGCGCGGCACCGGAGTGCTGCGGGCGACGACGACGGCCCGCTCGGCCACGCTCACCGCTTCGTCCCCGCTGAGGCCGAGCGAACGCAGCAGCTGCGCGACGACTGCCGTCACGTAGTCGTCACCGACGTCACCGTCGGTGATGCGTCTCGCGGCGAAGATCATCGCGCCGACCACGACGTCGATCGTGGGGCCGTCCGCATCGACGCTGAAGCGCCCGGTCGCCGCGCCGACCGCGATGTCGGCGCGGAGCTGGTCGAATGCAGGCGAGCTGCCGACGGCGTCGTGGACTGCGTCGAGACGAAGGACGACCCGCACGCGCTCGGGCGTCTCGGCCGCCCGTTGCAGCGCAATCGCGGTGATCGTGGCGAAACGCACCGCGGGGTCGCGTGCGGTCACGGACGCACCGCTGGAGGTCGCGATGCCACCGAGCACCTCGGGCACCACGGCGTCGATCACGGCGTCCCGGTCGTCGAAGTAGTTGTAGAAGGTGCCGTGCGCGACCCCGGCCTCGGCGGTGATCTGGCCAATGGTGAACGCCTCGCCCTGCTGCGCGATCACACGCACCGCGGCGTCGATCAACCGCGCGCGAGTTCGCGCCTTCTTCTTGTGCCCGCGCGTCAGCGGTCCGTTCGGCGTCTCATCAGTCGCTGGATTCGCTGTCCGATCCGTCATCGCACCGACCACGGAGCGAGCATACCCTTGATTGACACTTCCATCAATATTGATAAGATCGTCATTCATGAGCGCACCAACAGCCCGGCTCCGGCTGAGCCACGCCACCGTCTCGGTGACCGACCTCGACGCGATGGTCGCCTTCTACCGCGACGTGCTCGGCTTTCACGTCACCAATCGCGAGGCGCTTCCCGACGGGAGCGAGGCCGCGTTCCTGTCGCAGGATCCGGCCGAACATCACCAGGTGCTCCTCATCTGCGGGCCGGTCGGCTCCCACGAGTTCGTGATGGTCGACCACCTCGCGTTTCGGACGGGCACCCTCGACGACCTCCGCTCGATCAGCGACGCGCTGGCAGCGGCCGGCGTCGACGGGGTGATCCCGATCAGCCACGGCAATGCCTGGTCGCTGTACTTCAACGACCCGGAGGGCAACGGCGTGGAGTGTTTCGTCGACTCGCCGTTCCACGTCGCCCAGCCGTACGCCGGCAGCCTCGACCTGGCCACCGACGACGCAGAGATCGAGGCGACGACTCGCTCGGCGATCGAGGACCTTCCCGAATTCCAAGCACTCGCCGACTACCAGGCGGCGTTCGAGTCGCGGCTCGCCCGCGGAGCAGCGGAGTAGCACCGTGGATCTCGGACTGCAGGGCCGCCACGCCATCGTGTGCGCATCGAGCCGCGGCCTCGGTTACGCCTGTGCCGACTCGCTGGCACGAGAAGGCGTCGCCGTCACGATCAACGGACGCGACGAAGCAGCACTCGACGACGCCCAACGATCGCTGCGTGAGCGCCACGACGTCGAGATCCGTGCGGTCGCCGGCGACATCGGCCACGACGCGACACGCGCTGCGCTGATCGAGGCGTGCCCGGAGCCCGACATCCTCGTCAACAACAACTCCGGCCCCCGGCCCGGCGGGTTCGTCTCGTGGGATCGAGATGACTGGATCGACGCACTCGACGCCAACATGCTCGCTCCGCTGGCGATGATCCGACT
>JBAWHL010000354.1:0-1929 GCA_049593815.1 Ilumatobacteraceae bacterium
TGGTCGAACGCCGCTACGGCCGAATCATCAACGTCACCTCCGCGATGGTGAAGTCGCCGAATTCGGCGATGGGGCTGTCGACCGGCGCGCGTGCCGCGCTCACCGCGGTGTCCAAGGGGCTCTCGGGCGATGTCGCCTCCGCCAACGTGACGATCAACAATCTGCTTCCCGAGCGATTCGACACCGCCCGACAGCGCCAGATGGCCGAACTCCACTCGACGTTCGGGGGGATCACGATCGAGGAGGCGTACGACCACATGAAGAGCACGATCAAGGCAGGCCGACTCGGCCGACCCGACGAGTTCGGCGATGCGTGTGCGTATCTGTGCAGCGCCCAGGCCGGCTTCATCTCCGGTCAGAACCTGCAGCTCGACGGCGGCAGCTACGCCGGTCTGATCTAGGAACGGTCGGCACGACATGGAGACCATCGACGTCCCCGTGCTCATCATCGGCGCTGGCCCGGTGGGTCTGACCGCAGCGCGTCTCCTCGCCAACGATCACCGAGGTTGTCTCGTGGTGGAGCGACGCGATGGACCGCGCCGTCAGCCCGCCGCTCACGTCGTCAACGCCCGCACCCTCGAGATCTTCCGTCAGGCGGGCCTCGACATGGACGCCATCGACCGCATCGCGATCGATCCGGCGGACGGGGGACACGTCAACTGGGTGACCACACTGAACGGCGACCTGATCGGCCGGCTGCCGTTCGAACGCCAAGGACCCGACACGCTCGACTTCACGCCGACACCGCTGCGCAACATCTCGCAGCACCACCTCGAACCACTCCTCGCCGAGCAGGCCGCTGCGGTGGGGTGCGTCGACCTCCGCTACCGCACCGAGTGGGTCTCGAGTGAGCAGGACGCCGACGGCGTGACCTCGATCGTGCGGCGCATCGCCGACGGGGACGAGCCCGGTGCCGAGGTCCGGGTCCGGAGCCGCTACGTCCTCGCCGCCGACGGCGCGGCCAGCCGCGTGCGGCGAGCCATGGACATCGAGATGGTCGGCCCCTCACGACTGCAGAGTTTCGTGATGATCCACTTCGCGGCAGACCTGCGGCATCTCGTCGCTGAGCGACCCGGTGTCCTGCACTTCGTGATGGACCCGGGTGCATCCGGCTGTCTCGTGGCGCACGACATCGATCGCGAGTGGGTGTTCATGGCCGGGTTCGACCCGGACACCGAGGCCCTCGAGGACTTCGGCACCGACCGGTGCAGCGCGCTCGTCCACGCCGCCCTCGGCGTCGACGACGTCGAGATCGACATCGTCGACACCGGCACCTGGCACATGAGCGCCCAGGTCGCCGAGCAGATGCGCGACGACCGGATCTTCCTGATCGGCGATGCGGCACACCGCTTCCCACCCACCGGGGGCCTCGGACTCAACACCGGCGTCGGCGACGCACACGGCCTGGTCTGGAAGATCGGCGCCGTCGAGGACGGCTGGGCCGACCGCTCGATCCTCGACACGTACTTCCTCGAACGGCACCCGATCGCCGAACTCAACTGCGCGCAGAGCACCACCAACGCGATGAAGATGTTCGCCCTCGTCGAGGCGCTCGGCCTGCTCGAAGAACCCACCCCGGCCCATCTCCGCGAGGTCCTCGCCGACCCCGCACGACGCGCCGCCATCGACGCGGCCGTCGCGGAGCAGACGACCCACTTCGACATGGTCGGCCTGCAACTCGGCTACCGCTATCCCACCGGGGCACTGGGCTGTGCCGGCGAGCCCACTTCGACCGAGATCGACCCGCGCGTCTTCACCCCGCAGGTCCACATCGGCGGCCGACTCCCCCACGCGTGGACCTCCCCATCGACGTCGACGCTCGACCTCGTCGCGACGAACGCCCTCACCCTGATCAGCTTCGGCGCACACGACGCCTGGGCCGCAGCGGCGGCATCGGTCGCGGTGCCGATCGAGCACGTCCCCCTCGAC
>JBAWHL010000355.1:0-8694 GCA_049593815.1 Ilumatobacteraceae bacterium
ACGGTTGTTCCCGGCGCTCGGCGCGGTGCTGCTGTCGGTCGCCGTCTGGGCCGCGCTGTGGGGCTCGGCGCTGCAGCAGTCCGACGTCCGCCGCGAACTGCCGTGGTCGATTCTCTACGTCAACAACTGGGGGCAGATCCTCGGCGGCGTGCCGTACTTCGCGGGCGAGCCGTCGTTGCTGCGGCACCTGTGGAGCCTGGCGGTCGAGGAACAGTGGTACCTGATCTGGCCGTTGGTCTTCGTTGCCCTGATGCGCGTCCGGCTCCCGCGACACATCGTCGGCTCGCTCATCGTCGGCGCCGCGGTCGTGGTCTGGATCTACATGTTCTGGATCCAGTCGCGCAGCCCGACCCCGCTCGGCGGTCCTCCCGCAGCATTCGACGGGGTCGATCGCACGAACTACATGTACCTGTCGACCATCACCCGTTCGGCGGGGTTGTTGCTCGGTGCCGGAGCGGCGTTCGTCTGGCGTCCCTGGCGGTGGCATCGGGCCGAGGATGCCGATGCGGGCCGTCTGCTCGACCCACTCGGCGCGGCCGCCGTGGCGATGCTCGGGTGCGCGTCGGCGGTTGCCGTGATCACCGCGGGCTACGTCTATCAGTGGTTGTTGCCACTGGTGTCGATCCTGTCGCTCGTTGCGGTCATGGTCGCGGTGCACCCCGCGGCCGTCGGCTTCCGGCGGATGATGAGTTGGCAGCCGCTGGTCGAGATGGGCAAGCGCAGCTACGGGCTGTACCTGTGGAGCTGGCCGATCTTCGTGATCGTCGGAGCGACGCACGGCTCGGTCGGCAACTTCGTGTGGGCGATGGTGCTCACCATCGTCGTGTCCGAGTCGTCGTACCGGTATCTCGAGACACCACTGCGTCGTGGCGTGCTCACCCGCTGGTGGACCGACCGGGCCAAGGTCACCAACTGGCCGCTCGCCGGAGGCGCGTTCCTCGTCGCGACGGTCGTGCTCTTCTACGTCAATGTCGATCAGTTCAACCAGTTCGAGGGAGGCGACGATGCCGTGTTCGAGCTCGAGGATGCTGCGACCCCCACACCGGGTGTCGGCGATGTCGATGCCGACTCGCCCGGTGACGACGGGACGACGGACGGCGTGACCGGCACGGTCGCCGGGCCGACCGACTCCGCACCCGAGAATTCGACGGCGGACTCCGTCGCTTCGGCAATCGTGCCCGCCACGTCGGCCAACGTCGCCATCGTCGGTGACTCGATGGCCAACGCGCTCGCGATCAACCTGCCCGATGGCATCGGGAACGTCTTCCCGTCGGTCGTCAACGGCAGTGTCGACGGCTGCAGCGTGTACGACTCGGGCACCGTGCGCAGCTCCGTGCAGTTCAGCAACAACTTCTCGATCTGCGATGGGTGGCAGGAGGAGTGGGCCGACGCAGCCGCGGGTACGGACGTCGCCCTCGTCGTCGTCGGTGCGTGGGACGTGTTCGACCTCGACGACGGCGGCACGATCTATGCCTTCGGAACGCCGTCGGCCGACGATCTGTTCGTGACGAACCTGAAGACGGGCATCGACGCGATGCTTGCCGAGGGCACGAATGTGGCGTTGCTCGAGGTGGCCTGCATGCGTCCGCAGGACGTCGACGGGGCCGGGGTCCGCGCGTTGCCCGAGCGAGGCGACGACGTGCGGGTCGCCCACGTCAACGAGTTGCTCCGCGAGACGGCTGCTTCGTACGGCACGGCGGAGAACACGAGGGTGCAGTTCGTCGAGGGGCCGGACGAGTGGTGCAACGACGAGGAGATCGCCACGAGCCTCGGCCACCGGTGGGACGGTGTCCACGTCTACAAGCCGGGCGCCAACCTCATCTACGAGACGGTCGCCGCCGATCTGCTCCGTCTCGCCGCCGTCTGACGACACCGCCACGGGCCGGGGCCGCCGTCAGCGAGTTCACGTGCTCAGTCGGGCGCTGCTGTGCAGGCAGCGGCGTCGCAGACATCGATGAGGTCCCCGTCGAAGAGGAACGCTGCTTTCTGCGCGCGCACGATGACGTCGTTGCGCGGGTCGCCGTGCGGGTCGCGGCTCGTGCGGGGTGCGGTCTGTTCGATCGGGATCGGGTCGGAACCGGAATCCCAGATCACCAGTGCGGACCGGTCGGCGTCGTAGTCGAGCGTGTCGATGCCCCATCCCGGCTCGACCTCGCGGCTGCGATCGTCGGCGGTCACCGGCCGGTGGATCGGTACGCCCATCGTCCGCGCGGCCGCCATCGCCGTCAGTTCCGAGACCTGCCAGTCGCCGAAGGCGACATGCATCAGCACGTCCTTGGTGGGGGTGTCGGGCAACGGGTCCGACACGACATGGCGGACGTAGCCGGCGCCGTCGGTGCGATCCCACAGCATCTGGATCACGCCGAGGCCGAGCGCTCGATCGAGCGCGCTCGGGTAGGCCGGGTCGAAGACGAGGTGGAAGTCGTCGAAGTCGACCGACCGCGGCAGCAGCGTCGAGTAGTTCATCCCGACGACGCCGAGCACGGCACGTTCGAAGTCCTGGGAGATGCCCGCGAGGGCCATGCCCATGATCCCGCCCTGGCTGTTGCCGTCGTAGACCAGCGTCGAGCGGTCGTAGACGGGTGAGCCGTCGCTTCGGCGGAACTCGGGTTCGGTGACGAGCCCGTTGTCGGCGAGCATCATGCGCCCGAGGACGAGCTGGTTCAGCAGGCCCTGCTGCATCCGATCGGTGAAGACGGCGAAGTTCGAGAGATCCTGGAGCGCGGTGATCGCTGTCGGGATGTCGTCGTCGCTGAATCCCGCCCACTTCGTGGCGCAGTACATGGCGTTGTGCTCGTTGGACATCGCCACGATGTTCCCTGCGTCGACTTCGAGGTGCGACCCCAACAGCCCGTGCCCGTACATGACTGCATGGGCGGGCTCGGTTCCGGCCATGACCGCGTCGGCGATCCCGCACGCGAAGTCGGCCTGCACGACGCCGTTCTGTTCGGGGAGGCCATCGGCGTCGAGGTTCATCGCGCTCCCTGGGCCGCCGTCGCCCTCCAAGTAGTTGGGCACCGAGAACACGCCCTCGACGAGGCGAGCGAGTCCATCGCGAGGATGTTCCGTGACGGTCGTGATCTGATATTCGGGGGTCGAGTCCTGCAGGCCGGCGAGTGTCTCGTCGCGCATGTGCAGGATCTGTCGCGTGTTCGTCGCTGTGCTCGCGGTCGTGAAACTCCAGGCCAGTTGGAGGTCGTCTCGATCGACGCCGGCATCCTCGAGCGCGGCGAGCGTCGCCTCCATCGCCGCGCGCCGGTCCTCGATCTGATCGATGCCGGTGTCGAGCGCGTCTCGGTAGACCGCGAAGGCGGGTGAGGGTTCGATCGCGTCACCCGAGGTCGAGACGAGGCCACGGAGGCCGACGGCGAAGGTGGTGCCGGGTGCGAGGCTGATCGCAGGGTGAATGACCAGGAGTCGTTCGGTCGGGTCGTCAGCGCCGACATCGGGTTCGGCCCAGAGGGGGATGCGTTCGCCGGTGGCCGTGTCGATCAGGACCACGCTGGCGTCGTCGTCGAGCGACGACTCGAGGTTGGTCCACGTCGGCAGATCGGAGGCATCCGGGTCGAGGTCGGCGATGTACGTGAGCAGTGGACTGTTGGCGCTGAATCCGTCGTTCAGGTTCCACTGGGTGGGGTCGATGTGGATGCCGTCCGAGTTCGCGGGGAGTCCGTCGTCTGGGAACGCAACGCGCAACCCGGTGGCGGTGGTGTCGTCACCGACGGTCACCGCATCGCTGGGAAAGGGGAGCACACACTGGCGCGCATCGAGCGCGTCGCATCCGTTGGGTGCGGCGTCGATCACCACCTGGATCGCTGCGATGGTGGCCGCGTCGGCGGGCGACGTGACCTCGGGTGGCTCGGTCGTCGGCGGTGCCGCTGTGGTCGTCTCGGTGGTTGCGGTCGTCGGCGTCGCGGCCGACGTGGTCGGCGAGGTGTCGTCACCGGAGCCACTGGAATCATCGCCCGAACAACTCGCTGCGGTCAGCGCCATCGCGAGACCCCCGACGATCGCGGCGGCGCCTCGCGGATCGCGTCGATGGTCGCGACCGTCAAGATTTCGCTTGGTCAGGTTCCGCCACATGCGGGCGACAGTAGCCAGCAGTGGAACGCGTCGACGGGTAGGCATCCGACGTTACCGAGCGGTAACTTGAAGCCATGACCGACTTCTCGCTCAACCTGAACGAAGACCAGTTGCAGATCCAGAAGTGGGTCCACGACTTCGCCGACGGCGTCATCAGGCCTGCCGCGCACGAGTGGGACGAACGCGAGGAGTTCCCCTGGCCCGTCGTGCAGGAGGCTGCACAGATCGGCCTCTACGGTTTCGAGTTCCTGCTGAACGCGATGAGCGACCCGACCGGGCTCACGCTGCCGGTCGCGATCGAGGAACTCTTCTGGGGCGACGCCGGCATCGGCATGGCGATCATGGGCTCGGCCCTCGCCGCCGCAGGCATCTCCGGCAACGGCACACCCGAGCAGGTCATGGAGTGGGTCCCGCAGTGCTACGGCACCGCTGACGACATCAAGCTCGGCGCGTTCTGTGTGTCCGAGCCCGACGCCGGGTCCGACGTCTCCAGCCTGCGCACGCGCGCCGTCTACGACGAGGTCAAGGACGAGTGGACGCTCAACGGCACCAAGGCGTGGATCACCAACGGTGGCATCGCCGACGTCCACGTCGTCGTGGCGAGCGTCGATTCCGAGCTCAAGGGCAAGGGGCAGGCGAGCTTCATCGTCCCGCCGAACACCAAGGGTCTCTCGCAGGGTCAGAAGTACCTCAAGCACGGCATCCGAGCCAGCCACACCTCCGAAGTCGTCCTCGACGACGTCAAGGTCCCCGGTTCGTGCCTGCTCGGTGGCAAGGAGAAGCTCGACGCGAAGCTGGCCCGCGCGCGCGAGAACGTGTCGACCGGCAAGCAGCCGGCAATGGCGACGTTCGAGGCGACACGCCCGGCCGTCGGTGCCCAGGCGCTCGGTGTTGCCCGTGCTGCGTACGAGTACTCCCTCGAGTACGCCAAGGAGCGGCACGCGTTCGGCCGCCCGATCATCATGAACCAGGCCATCGCGTTCAAGCTGGCCAACATGGCGACCGAAATCGACGCCAGCCGACTCCTCATCTGGCGCGCCGCCTGGCTCGCCAAGAACGGCACCTTCAAGAACGGTGAAGGCTCGATGTCGAAGTGGAAGGCATCGGAGACCGCGGTCCGCGTGACCGAGGACGCCATCCAGATCCTCGGCGGCTACGGATACACCCGTGAGTACCCGGTCGAGCGTTGGCACCGTGACGCCAAGATCCACACGATCTTCGAAGGCACCAGCGAGATCCAGCAGCTGGTCATCTCCCGGGCGATCTCGGGTCTGCGCATCGAGTGACGCACCTGCAGGTGGCGGTGCCGCCCCGGTCCGCGATCTGCATCGACATCGACATCTGAGCGCGCGTCGTCGCAGACCCACGACTCCGTGACCATGTGGTGATGTCCAGCGGTTCGGGGGTCGACAAGCGGGCGCTGGAGCGCGAGCATGGTGATCTGGGGCCGCACTGGTGCGGCCAGAAGGGTCCGGTCATGACTGTCGTACGGTCCACCGATGCGCACTTCGGCGACGACGAGCGACACGTGTTCGTCGATCAGATCGCGAGCAGCATCGATCCACGCAACGACGGGTCGCCGACCGAGGTGCTCCCGGAGCCGGGCGAGACCGTCAAGCGGCGGTTTGGACGCGACAAGGAGGTCCTGACCGGCTACTCGGTGATGTGGAGCATCGCCGGTCCAGGTGCGCGACACACCGACCGCCCCATTGCGATGCATGTGGTCTGGATGGCGCCCGAACCGCTCGACGAGGCGACGTTCCGGCAGGCTGTTCCCGACGTTCCGTCGACGTGGAAGCTCGACTTCGAGATCCAACCCGAGTGTGCGGTCGCGGTCCTCGACGATGTCCGTTCGACACCGCCGTCGGAGATCGCGCGGGTGATGCTCGACACGCTCCTCGCCCTCGGAGCGACGCTCCCCACCGGGCGGTGGCGTACGACGTGGCAGGAGCTGCACTCTTCCGGGTCTCAGTGACCGACGGGTCCGTCGCGTTCTGTCGGGTCCGGGGGCGCGTCCAAGGCTGCCGACGCAGTAGAAAGATCCAATGAGCGATGGTGTCTCGGCCGATGATGACACGACGGAGTTCGGCGGAGCCGTCGCGGTCGTCACCGGTGGCGCGTCCGGTATCGGTGCGGCGACCGCTCGTCTGCTGGTCGAACGCGGCGCACGTGTCGCCGTCCTCGACCTGGACGATGCCGCCGATTCGGCCGTTGCCGGGTTCCGGTGCGACGTGAGCGACGACGAGTCCGTTGCGGCCGCGATCGATGCGGTGATCGAATCATGCGGCGGGATCGACATCGTCGTCAACAACGCTGGGATCGGAGCGCAGGGCTCCGTCGCCGACTTCACCGCGGCGGAGTGGGGACGCGTCTTCGACGTGAACGTCGTGGCCATGGCCCGCGTCGCAGGCGCGGCGCTCCCGCATCTCGTTCGATCCGATCGCGCGGCGATCGTCAATGTCGGGTCGATCGCCGGGTGGGCAGGGCTTCCGCAACGAGCGCTCTACAGCGCGACGAAAGGTGCCGTGCACGCCCTGACGCTGGCCATGGCCGCCGACCACGTTCGCGACGGCATCCGTGTGAACGCTGTCGCCCCGGGCACGGCGGACACGCCGTGGGTCGGTCGCCTCCTCGACGCCGCAGACGACCCGCAGGCCGAACGGATCGCACTCGCCGCGCGGCAGCCCATTGGACGCCTCGTGTCGGCCAACGAGGTCGCGGAAGCAATCTGCTACCTGGCCAGCCCGCGCTCGTCGTCGACCACCGGCACGATCGTGGCCGTCGACGGCGGGATGCACGGCCTGCGACTTCGACCCAACCCGCCAGCGATGTCGGACCACGGAGGTCCGACATCATGACCGGTGTCCAGTTCATTCGTACACCGGTGCTCCGGCTCGACCCCGGTGACGATGTCGTGATCGCCGTTCGACAGATCTCCGCCGGCACTCACCTGACCGAGGAGGGCATCGAGTGTCGCGGAGACATCCCCGCCGGACACAAAATCGCCACACACGACGTGGCGACCGGCGCCCCTCTGCGCCGCTACGGCCAGATCATCGGTTTCGCCTCGACCGACATCCAGGCCGGCGACCACGTACACAGCCACAATCTGGCCTTCGAGGCTTTCGACCGTGACTACGCCATCGGGCACGACGTCAAGCCGACTCGAGCCGCGCCGGGACCAGCCACGTTTCAGGGGATCCGACGCGCCAACGGCGCAGTCGCGACCCGCAACTACATCGGCATCGTCTCCACGGTCAACTGCTCAGCGTCGGTGTCCAAGTTCGCCGCCCAGCACTTCACCGAGGAACGGCTGGCCGAGTTCCCGAACGTCGACGGGGTGGTCTCGATCACCCACAGCTCAGGATGCGGCATGGACGGCGACGGCCGGGGCCTCGAGATCCTGCGCCGGACGATCGCCGGCTACACCCGGCACCCGAACTTCGGTGGCGTCGTCGTCATCGGCCTGGGGTGCGAATCGAATCAGATGGGTGCGTTGTTCGCCACGCAGGGGTTGGACGAGAGCGACCACCTCACGTCGCTCGTCATCCAGTCCACCGGCGGCACCCGCAAGACCGTTGCCGCGGCAGTCGAAGCGGTGGAAACGATGCTGCCAGTCGTCAACCGAGTGCGCCGTGAAACCTGCCCCGCCAGCGAGATCGTCGTGGGATTGCAGTGCGGCGGATCCGACGGCTATTCCGGCATCACGGCCAACCCGGCGTTGGGCGCGGCCAGCGACGTGCTCGTGTCTCACGGGGGCACGGTCATCCTCTCCGAGACGCCCGAGGTGTACGGCGCCGAGCACCTGCTCACACGTCGAGCCGTGAGCTCACACGTCGCCGAGAAGCTCATCGCGAAGACGAAGTGGTGGGAGACCTACACCGCGCTGAACGGTGGCTCCATGGACAACAACCCATCCCCCGGCAACAAGGCCGGCGGGTTGACGACCATTCTCGAGAAGTCCCTCGGAGCGATCACGAAGGGTGGCACCACCAACCTCGTCGACGTCTACGACTACGCCGAGCCGGTGACCGAGCGTGGCTTCGTCTTCATGGACACGCCTGGGTACGACCCGGTCTCCATCACCGGCCAGGTTGCGGGAGGCGCGAACCTCATCACCTTCACGACGGGCCGCGGTTCGGTGTACGGCTGCAAGCCAGCACCCAGCGTGAAGCTCGCCACCAACACCGAGCTCTTCGAGCGGATGCCCGAGGACATGGACATAAACTGCGGCGACATCATCGACGGCACCGTCACGGTCCAACAGAAGGGCCAGGAGATCTTCGACATGTGGCTCCGGGTGGCATCCGGCGACAAGACCCTCAGCGAGGAGCTCGGCATCGGAAGCGAGGAGTTCATTCCATGGCACCAGGGCGCCGTGATGTAGCGACCCACGACACGACGCCCTGGCCACCGACACCACGCTCCCCGAAGGACTCCCACGATGGCTGACCCTGCCACCGGCAACGCCTCCGCCGCCTCCGCGACCACCTCCACGACCACTTCCACGACCACCTCGGACCGGCCCTGGACCGGCGATGCCGTCTCACTCGTCGAGGCGTTCCGATCTGGTGAGCGGTCGCCCGTCGAGGAACTCGAGGCGACCTACGC
>JBAWHL010000356.1:0-6314 GCA_049593815.1 Ilumatobacteraceae bacterium
GAGCACCTCCTGATGAACCTCGGTTGGCCCGTCGGCAAGGCCGAGCATCTCCGCAGTCACCATCATCTTCGAAAAGGGCATCTCATTGGATAAGCCGAGTGCTCCGTGCAGGTGCATCGCCCGCTGAACGACGTCGAACGCGACCTTCGACATCGCGACCTTGACAGCAGAGATGTCCCCTCGCACCTTGCGATAGTCATCGTGCTTGTCGATCAACCACGCTGTCCTCAGCACCAGGAGCCGAAACTGCTCGATCTCGATCCAGCTGTCGGCAACCTTCTGCTGCGTGAGCTGCAGACTGGCGAGGCTGCCATGGCGTGTCTGTCGCGACACCGCACGCTCACACATCATGTCGAACGCCTGCCGGACCATCGCGATGGTGCGCATGGCGTGATGGATCCGGCCGCCACCGAGCCGCGTCTGAGCTATCGCAAAGGCTGCTCCCCGATCTCCGAGCAAGTGATCTGCGGGAACTCGAACGCCCTCGTACCGGACGTAGCCATGAGTGGCGTGCTCGGGTGCTTCCGTGCCGAGTCCAACGTTGCGGACCACCTCGATGCCCGGCGTGTCCGCGGGGACGATGAACATCGACATGCTGGCGTACGGGCCCGAATCTGGATCGGTGACCGCCATGACGAGGTAGAAGCTCGCGTACCTCGCGTTCGTCGAGAACCACTTCTCACCGTCGATCACCCACTCGTCGCCGTCACGCCGGGCGCTCGTGGTGAACAGGGTCGGATCCGCTCCTGCCTGCGGCTCGGTCATCGAGTAGCACGACGCGATGTCCCCGTCCAGCAGAGGCTGGAGGTAGCGCTGCTTCTGCTCGGGGGTCCCGTAGTGAGCGAGAATTTCGGCGTTGCCCGAATCAGGTGCCTGGCATCCGAAGATGGTCGGTGCCCACTCGGACCGTCCGAGGATCTCGTTCAGGAGCGCAAGCTTCACCTGCCCATATCCGGCCCCGCCGAGATGCGGACCGAGGTGGCACGCCCACAATCCACGCGCACGAACTTCGTCCTTCAGGCGCGATGCGTGCGCCACGGCCGCGACGTTCGTCTTGTCGTAGGGATCGCCGAACACGTAGTCCATCGGCTCGACCTCCGTGCGCACGAAGTCATCAGCCCAGGCGAGGAGACTCGCGTACTCAGGATCCGTCTCGAAGTCCCACGTCATGGCCTTGCTCCTCTTGATGTTCGGGTGAACGCGGAAGACGTCAAGAATTCCGCTCGATGATGTCGTGCGCGAGATCGACGAGGTCGACGGCCATCGCGTGCAATCGGCGCCCGGTCTCTGCGTCGGCCTCGCCCTTGGCGGCGCGGACGTGCGTCCCCTCGAGCAACACGGCGAGCCGAAGCGACGCGAGCACCTCGAACCACGGCAGGTCCTCGAGTGGTCGACGCGTCGCCGCCGAGTATCGATCGAGAAGCGCAGCGCGGGCGGGGAGGGCCGTGAATCCGACCTTCAGGGCGCTGTCGGTTCGACCAGGCCACGTCACGAGCATGTGTGCGAGGTCGATCAGCGGATCTCCGATCGTTGCCAGTTCCCAGTCGACGACCGCGGCGAGCACCGGCCGGTTCGGGTCGACGAGCACGTTGGCGAAGTGCAGGTCCCCGTGTGTGAGTCCGAGGACCGTCGTCTCCGGCCGGCGCGCGCCGAGCCAGTCACTGATCACGTCGACGTCCAGGGAGCCGTGCTCGTATCCGGGCGACCCGGTGTAGCTCGCGAGCTGCGCTGTCCACCTGGTCAATTGCCGCGACACCCAATCACCGGTACGACCGAGAGCAGCGAGCTCCGCGGTGACATCGACTCGGGCCAGCGCAACGAGCGCATCGATCATCGCGAAGCCGATCGCGTCGTGAAAGGCGGCGTCGCATCGGATGGATTCGGGCACGTCCACTGTCGGGTTGAATCCAACGACGTCAGCCATCAGAAAGAACGAGGAACCAAGCACCGATTCGTCTGGCTCGGAAGCGATCAGACGGGGGTGCGGGACGTCAGTCGCCCCGAGCTCGCGGAGCACCCGGGCCTCCCGGCGAATGCTCTCATCACTGTTCGTGCGCTTGTGGAGCGGCGGGTGACGCAGGACGTAGCGCTCGGTGCCGCGCGTGAACCGAACGAGGATGTTCTGCGTCCCTCCGGGAAGAAGCTCCGTGTCGGTGAGATCGCCGTCGCCGACTCCATGCTCGTCCATCCACGAAGCGAGCGCGGCGAGGTCCATGGGCAACGCCTCCGGTGTCATGACCGGGGGAGCCCGAGCATTCGTTCCCCGAGGATGTTTCGTTGAATCTGGGCCGACCCACCGTAGATCGATGCCGCCCGCGAGTAGAGCCAGTCCTCGGTCACCTCCGCGGTGGCAGGGTCGCCGATGAGCCCGTCGGCGCCGAGCGCGTCGAATGCCGCTGCACGAATCGACTGTTCGGCCTGCGTCAGCAACATCTTGGTCATTCCCGTTTCGGGACCGAGCGTGTGCCCCTGTTCGAGCGACGCCACCAACGCATCGGTTCTCCACTCGAGGAGCTGCAGCGCGATCGTCGCGTCGACGATGCCCAGTCGTTCGGTCTCGGTCAGGGTTCGGTCGACAACCGTCGTTCGGAGTCGTGCGAGGGCGGCCGAGAGAACGCTGGATCGACGGATCGGGTAGGTCCCTCGCTCGGCACTGAGCATGCTCATCGCGATCGCCCACCCGTCGCCTGGTTCACCGACCATGTTCTCTGCCGCGATCTCCACGTCCTCGAGGATGACCTCGGCGAACTCGACCGAGCCCGTCATCGACCGGAGCGGTCGAACCGTGATTCCCGGCGTGTGCATGTCGACGACGAACGCCGAGATGCCCCGGTGCTTGGTGTCGAGCGGACCGGTGCGTGCGAGGAGTAGGCCTCGATCGGCGAACTGGGCCCACGTCGACCACACCTTCGTGCCGGTGGCGCGATAGGAGCCGTCGTCGCGCTGTTCGGCGACGGTGCGCAGAGACGCGAGGTCGGAGCCGGCATCGGGTTCGCTGAACAACTGGCACCAGATCTCCTCGGCGGGCGCCATCGCGGGAAGCCATCGTTCCAGTTGCTCGTCTGTGGCGTGTTGCATCAACCCGGGAGCGACGACTTCGAGCGCGAGGAAGTTGATCACCTCGGGACAGCCCTCCCGTCCCAGCTGCCAACTCACCGTGGCACCATCCGCCGGCCCGAGTCCGCGTCCGCCGTACTTGACGGGCCACGAGACGACGGCGAGCCCGGCCGCGTGAAGTTGTCGCTGCACGCGGACGAGCGAGTGGAAGTGCCGCTCCAGATCAGCGTCGTAGGGCAGTGGGTCGAGGGTGGAGACGAAAGCGCGCACTTCTTCGACGAGTGCAGCCGCCTGGGGGTTCTGAGGCTTCACCGAACAGTGCCAGGCGTCGGTCGTGCGAAGGCGGCCGTGGCGTACGCCGGGGGACGGGACTCGCGCGTGGCTTCGATGGCCTCCTTCGAATCCGGATGGTCACTCATCCATCCGGTCCAACCCTGTTCGTACTGGTATCCGGGTTGCAGGTCCATGCTCTCGATGACGTTGAGCGTGTGCTTCGCGACCCGCAGCGCGGTGGGGCTGTGTGACGCGATCCGCTCCGCGTACCCGAGTGCGCAATCGAGCAACCGATCGCCCTCGACGACCGCCGCGACGCCACCGACGCTCATGAGTTCGGCCGCCCCGATGGGGTCACCGGTGAAGAACATCCGACGAACCATCGGCTGCGGAGCGAGCCGGGCCAAGTGGCGTGCCCCGCCCATCACGCCGACCGTGATCTCCGGCAGGCCGAATCGAGCGTCGTCGGCCGCGACGACGAAGTCACACGAGGCCGCCAACGCCATGCCGGTACCGAGCGCGGCGCCACGAACGGCGCCGATCACGGGGACGGCACAATCCTGGATGGCGGCGAATGCCTCTCGAACGTGGAACATCCGGATCCGGGCATTGTCCGAATCCATCGACATGAACTCGTCGAGATCGTTTCCGGCACAGAAGTGCCGGCCGGACGACGTCAGCACGACTGCGTTGGCGGCCGGAAACAGATCATCGATGTGAGAGAACAGCTCCCGAATCTCGTCGTACATCGGGACGTGCACGGCGTTGACCGGCGCGCGATCGAGGGCGACGATCAGCACACGGTCGCGTACTTCGGTACGGAGAAACTCGAACGCGCCGGTCGAACTCACCTCTGCGGCCGTCATGCCGGCGTCTCGATGTTGAACAGCTTCGCCATGGTGCCGCCGGTGATGCGTTGACGTACCTCGGAGTCCACCCCGTCGAAGATCTGGTCGAGTGTGTGCTGCGTGTTCGGCCATGTCCCTTCCAGGTGTGGATAGTCGCTTCCCCACAGCAGTGAGTCGATGCCTGTGACGTCGAACGTCAGCGTGATCGAGCGATCGTTCTGGAACGTTGCATGCACGTGGTCGCGAATGATTTCGCTTGGAGGACGCGACAGCTTCGGCTTGACCCAGTCGTTGTGACTCCGCGCCGCTTCGTCCATCCGCTCGATCAACCCGGGGAGCCACGAGGCTCCGCCTTCGACACAGATCAGATGAAGATCAGGATGCCGATCGAACACCCCGGCCGCGACGAGATACAAGGCCGCGCGTTGCAGCGGGAACAGTGTCTCGACGTAGTTGATGATCGCGCCACCTTGGCCGCGGGTCACCATCGGGTCGGCGCCGGTACCGATGTGGAGACATGGGATCATCTTCGTCTCGGTCAGCAGCGACCACAGGGGTTCGTACGCCTCGTCGTTGTAGGGAATCGGAGGTGTGGCTGGAAGCAGTGCGGCCTGGTAGCCCATGTCGGCCGCTCGCTGCACCTCCCCGAGTGCATCGGGAATGTCGACGAGCGGGATCATCGCTGCGCCGATGTAGCGCGGTGAAGCGCGCACGAACGTGTCGAACTGCCAGTCGTTGTAGACCTTCGCCGCCTCGAGCGCCACGTCAGGTGACTCGATCAGGCTGCACCAGAGTCCCACGGATGGAAACAGCAGCTCGGACCAGATGCCCTGCGTGTCGAGATCCTTGAGCCGGTTGACCGGGTCGTAGGCGTTTGGCGGGCGGGTCTGTTCCTGCAAGCCCGGTGGTTCGTAGCGAGCGACCTTGCCGTCGACGTAGATCACCTCTTGCAGACGCCCCCGTCGCTCCTCCTTGTGGGTCTGAGGAGCGAGTTCACGCAGTGAAGCAGGCATGTTGTCGAGCCAGAGGTTCGCAGGCTCGAGAATGTGGGAGTCAGCCGAGTGGCAGAGCATCGTCGTGTTCCTTTCGCGTGGTGTTGGGGGATTCGACGTCACGTGGCGGTGGCCACGCGGCGGGTGCGATCGGTCGCCCCCGCGGTGCCGAGCTTGCGGAGCTCGACCTTTTGGACCTTGCCGGAGGGAGTCATCGGAAATTCGTCGACGATCTGGATGTAGCGCGGGATCAGGAATCGAGGGAGGACCTGCTCCGCCCACTCGAAGACATCCTCGGTACCGAGGGCAGCTCCGGGCGTCGCGACGACGAACAACTGGAGTTCGTCTTCGCCCGCTTCTTCGTCCGCTGGAGCCGCCACCGCCGCGCATTCGGCGATCGCCGGATGCTCGAGCATCGGCTGTTCGACCTCCACCGACGAGATGTTCTCTCCGCGGCGACGCAGGCAATCCTTCAGCCTGTCGACGAAGTAGAACCATCCGTCGTCGTCCTGACGCATCCCGTCACCGGTGTGAAACCAGAGATTGCGGCGGGCCGCGAGCGATGCCTCCGGCATGCCGAAGTAGCCGAGGTTCAGCACCCAGGGCTCCTTCGGCCGGACGACGAGTTCGCCGACCTCACCAAGCTCGACGTCGAGGTCAGTGTCAGGATCGACCAGTCGCACGTCGAACCAATCGGTCACCGCGAGCCCAGCAGCACCCACGGGACGATCGGTGGCTCCATACGGGCTCATGATCGCCGCGCCCGTCTCGGTCTGGCCGAAGAGCTCGTTGAATGCCTCGATCCCGTAGCGACGACGCAGGTCGTCGGCCGAGCTCCATGCCGTTGGGCACGAGAAGACCGCTCGCAGCTTGCTGTGTGCTTCATCGGGTGACTCGGGTTGCTTGGCGACCCAGTCCATCATCACTCCGACGAAGTTGGTCACGGTGGCGCCCGACTCTCGAATGCGATGGGCAAAGTTGCTGGGACTGAACTTGCGATACAGATGAGTGGTCGCCCCAGCGATCAACGCGGGCATGATCGAGAAGAACTGAGCGTTGCCGTGGAACATCGGCCCATCCGTCATGAACACATCGTCTTCGGTGATCCTCATCAAGTTGAGGTACTCGTTGGCGAAGAAGAACA
>JBAWHL010000357.1:0-1598 GCA_049593815.1 Ilumatobacteraceae bacterium
GCCCACGATCGATCGGCGTGAGACCCGCGATCGAGCGGAGCAGCGTCGACTTCCCGGAACCGTTCGGGCCGAGGATGGCCAGCACCTCGCCGGGCTCGACCTGGAGATCGACGTCGAGATCGAAGGCGCCGAGTTGCACGGCCGCGCGGACGTACAGGCTCACACGAACGTCGCTCTCGCTCCGCCGAGCCACCGGTCGCGGAGACCGACCAGCACGGTGAACGACACGGCGACGAGGATGACGCTGATGATCAGCGCTTCGTCGGGGTCGGTCTCGAGCGCGAGATAGGTCGCGAGCGGCATGGTCTGGGTCGTTCCGGGAAAGTTGCCGGCGAAGGTGATCGTCGCGCCGAACTCGCCGAGAGCCCGCGCCCAGGCGAGCACGGCTCCGGCGATCAGCGCCGGTCGGATCGTGGGCAACGTCACGCGCCTGAACACGTAGGAGCGGCTCGCACCGAGCGTACGGGCGGCGTCCTCGTGACGCCGGTCGACCTGGCGGAGCGCGGCCTCGACCGTGATCACCAGGAACGGCATCGCCACGAACGTCTGCGCGACGACGACGCCCCACGTGCTGAACGGGAGCCGGATGTCGAACCACCTGTCGAGGTATTGACCGAACAGGCCGCGGCGGCCGAACGAGAAGAACAACGCGACCCCCCCGACGACCGGCGGCAGCACCATCGACAACAGGCAGAGCGCTCGTACCGCTCCGCGCCCGGGGAAGGGCACGCGCGCGAGGAGCCAGGCGAGCGGGACGCCGAAGATCATGGCGAGACCGGCCGCCGCCAACGAGGTGCGCAGCGACAGCCACAGTGCGGTGCGCACGGACTCCTGGCCGAGCACGTCGAGCATCGAACCCCATGGGGCTCGCCACAACAGGCCGACGAACGGAAGCGCGAAGAACGCGATCGCTACCAGCGCGAGCAGCAGGACGCCGAACGGAAGCTCGGAACTGCGCCCCCTCCGGCGGGTGACCCGGTCGGTGGTCACGGTGGACCGAACCCGAAGCTCGCCAGGATCGCCTGGCCGTCATCGCCCTGCACGAAGTCGACGAAGTCCCCAGCGGATTCGGTCGCCGAGGACTCCGCAGTCACGGCAATCGGATACTGCGCGACGACGTTGATGGCGTCGGGAATCTCGACGCCCTCGGCGTCCTTGCCCGCGGCGACGACATCGGTGCGGTAGACGATGCCCGCGTCGGCCTCGCCGAGCGTCACCTTCGTGACGACCGACTTGACATTGCGCTCATACGAGTCCGGCGTCACCGGGACGCCTGCATTGACGAAGATCTGCGTGGCGTAACTGCCGCACGGCACCTCCGGTGCGCACGTGACGACGATCAGGTCGTCGGCAGCCAGATCGGCGACGTCGCTGATCGAGACGGGGTTTTCGGGGGCGACGATGATCTCCGAGCGGTTCGTTGCGAAGATGACGGGGTCGCCGTCGGTCGCCTCCGCATCGGTCAGACGGTCCATGTTGGCGACGTCGGCCGACACGTAGACGTCGGCGGGGGCACCCTCGAGGATCTGCGCGACCAGTTCCGACGACCCGGCGAAGTTGAAGGTGACCTCGGTGTCGGGGTGCGAAGCCGTGTACGC
>JBAWHL010000358.1:0-2240 GCA_049593815.1 Ilumatobacteraceae bacterium
GGAAGGGCAACCTGCCGCTCGAGCTGACCCCCTTCGTCGGTCGCGTCGCCGAACTGTCGGCGGTGATCGACACCGTGGCCGAACATCGATTGGTGACCTTGATCGGCGTGGGCGGCACCGGCAAGACGCGCCTGGCGATCGAGGCCGCCGGCCGTCTCGCCCCGACATTCCCCGACGGGTGCTGGTTGGTGCAGCTCGCTCACGTGTCGACGCCCGAAGCGGTGCCGACCGCGATGGCAGCGGGCCTCGGAGTGTCGCCGCCGGAGTCCGGCGACGTGGTCGAGGCGATCATCCGAAGCTTGCGCCACGAACGACGCCTGGTCATCGTCGACAACTGCGAGCACGTCCTCGATGCTGCCGCCGAGGTTGTCGAGCGGGTCGCGGCGCAGTGCGCGACGGTGTCGGTGCTGGCAACGAGTCGCGAGCCGCTGATGCTCCCGGGAGAGCACCTCACACCGACGCCGTCACTGTCGCACGACGACGCCGTGGCCCTGTTCCTCGATCGGTCCGGGGCGGCAGCCGCGGGGTTCGGGCACGACGAACGGCAGCTCGCAGCGGTCCACGATCTGTGCGATCGACTCGACCGGTTGCCACTGGCGATCGAACTGGCCGCGTCGAGGATGCGCACGATGACGCCAACCGAGGCGGTGGAACTGCTCGGACATCGGTTCCGTCTCCTCGTCGGCGGGAGCCGGTCGCGACTGGAGCGTCACCAGACGATGCGCAACACCGTGGCGTGGTCCTACGACCTCTGCGACGAGGACGAGCAGCTGCTCTTCGATCGGCTGTCGGTCTTCCCTGCCGAGTTCGAGCTCGCCGCCGCGGCCAGCGTCGTTCCGGACGATCGCCTCGATCGGGTCGCCGTGTCGGAGGTGCTGGCGCGTCTGCTCGACCGCTCGCTCATCGAGCGTCAGATCACCGAGACCGGCACGACTCGATTCCGGCTGCTGGAGACGATGCGCGCCTACGGGCACGAGAGACTGATCGAACGCGGCGAGGCCGAGGAGGTGCGCGAGGCTCACGCCGTCCACGTCGACACGACGATCTGCGCGCTCGGTCTCCGGTCGATGGGGCCGGACGAGCGCGCCGTCCACGCTCAGATCCGAGCACTCGTCCCCGACGTCCTGGCTGCACTCGAGTGGTCGGCCGATCACGACGACTGGAACCGGGTCTACCGAATCGGTTCGTCCTGCCTGTTCGGAATGCCGAGTGTCACTTTCGTGATGGCCGACAAGCTGGACGTCGCCCTCCGAGCCGGCCGAGATGTCGACATCGGCCCGACGGCACGTCTCTTCATCCGAGTGTCGTCATGGCATCGGTACGACGATGCCGAGGCCGCAGCGGCACACATGAACGACGTGCGGCAACAGGCGATCTCCCACTTGGAGCAGCGTGTCCCCCTGCCAACCGGGTACTTCGCGTTGGGGCCGCTGTTAGCCATCGGGGGGGTCGAGTCCGAGCACCTCGACGGGCTGCTCCGCGGCTGGCTGGAGTCGATTTCGGAGGCACCGCTGCAGGTCCGGTTCACCGAGACGATCGCCGCGTTGGAACGGACGGCCGCAACCGACGTCGAGTTCGGTCTCGAGTGCCTCACGCGGGCTCGCCAGCTCGCCGACGACCTCGACAGCGATCTTGCCCGGCGTCGTTGTCTTTCCATCGAACTGCTGATGGTGGACCGGACCGACAGCGATCCGACCGAGGTCGTCGACCGTGCCCGGCTCGCGTTGGCGACGGTGGACATGCCGGTCATCGGCGACCGGTACTTGGCAGGTCGCTTCCTCCGTGTGGTCTCGAGGTCGCCGTCGTCGGTTCGCGGGGATGACGTCCGGCGCGCCGTCGGGTGGATGAGCGACCGCGGCGATGAACCGGGCGACGTGGCCATGCAGATGGCGCTCGCTGTGGCGCTTCCACGGCTCGGACGCCTGGACCTGGCAGAGCGGATGATCGCGACGGTCGGCCCCGACCCGCTTCGTCCTGGAGCTGCCGCCACGCACGAGTCGACCCTTCCGCCACATCTCACGGAGCGGCTCCGCAACGAGTCGCGTGGTGACGAGCCGATTCTGGCCGTCGTCAGCGACATCCTCCGGTTCGCGGACGAGATCGACAACGAGCGCTCGGAAGCGTGACGACGGTTTCGGCCGCCAGGGGGACTGCCCAGGGCTGACCGCCCTTTTCGTACAGAGCCCACGACGGAGTGAACGAGGGCGGCTCGGGAACCGAGCCGATGATCAGTTGAAGAG
>JBAWHL010000359.1:0-1636 GCA_049593815.1 Ilumatobacteraceae bacterium
GTCGGCCCAGGTCACCTCGTTGGCGATGTCGATCACCTCGAGCGGCTGCTCGGCGTCGGCGAGTACGGCGTCGACCACCGCCAGGTCGTCGGACGACAGTCCGATCGGTGTCAGTTCGATCCTGGACCCGAAGCCGTGCAGGCTCCAACCCTCGGGGTCGGCGCGCAAGGTGGTGGACGCCCCCGAGCCCTGGTCGGCTGACGCGACGACCACCCCGAACCCGTGACCCGGCTCGATGGCACGAGAACCCAGATCCTCGGATCGAACCCCGTCCACGGACGTGAGCAGGATCACCGCTGGCTCCCAGGCTTCACCGCCGGTGCGCAACGAGCGCAACTCGAACGACGTGCGCTCGTTCGTGACCGTCGTGCCCACCAACGCGGCCGCCAACTCGAACGCCGCGTCCGGTGACTCGACCTGGTGCGCGTTGCGGTGCCCGAGCAGTGCGGCTCGCGGGAGTGCGACACCGATGAGGTGGGCGACCTCCGCTGACGTCGACGAGGCGAGCCCTGCCGCGATCGCGGTGATCACCTCGTCGGCCTGCGGATCGACTGCTTCGACGGCGAGGACACCGCACGCTTCGAGGTCGACCAGCACATCGCTTCCCGATGGTGTGACACCGATCTGGACCATGGCGATGCAGGGCATCGCCACCTGCCGAGCGTCCTCGCTCAGCAACTCGATCGGCACCTCGGCGCCGAGAACCCAGTGTTGCCCGTCACCAATCCAGGGCCGGGGGAGTGTCGCCGGCGCGGTCAATCGGAGGGCGACATCGCCGTCCTTCGAGACCTCGACCCAACCGATCTCGGCATGGGCGTCGATCAGCGACCACGCCGCAGCGCGGCAGGAGACGTCGACGCGAAGCGCCCGTTCGCCAGCATCGACGATCCGGAGGCGACGCTCGGTGTCGACGACCTCTGGTCGCGGTTCGGGCACCCGATGGCGTGGCATCGCGGCACGCAGCCGGCGCTGGCGACGGACACCCACCAACGCGAGCACGCCGGCGGCGAGCAGGGCAGCGTGCTCGATCCGGATGGGCGACGGGCCCGCTGGGGCCGGTTGCTGACGGCCCTCGTCCGACGCTCCCGTCGGCGGTTCGACGGCGGACGGCGTGCTCGTGGTCGTGCTCGTGGCCGGTGCGCTGGCGGTCGGTGCAGTCGTTGTGGGCGCGACCGTGGAAGCGGTGACAGCTGGAACGGTCGGCGGTGAGACGGTCGATTCGGGAGCCGGTGACGCGAGGCTCGCCGGATCGTCGTCCGCGTCTGCCGGTGTTGCCGTCGGTGGAGCCCCGGTCGAAGCGCCCTCGTCTGGCGAGACGTCGAACCGGTCGAGGTCCGGTGTCGTCGGTGCACGCTCGCCGGATGGCTCGACCGCTGGGGTCGGAACCCGGAGATCCAGCTTCCATCCGGGCACGATGAGGTTCGGGTCCTCGAACACGCGCCCGTCGCTCATGACCCGTCCTGCGTTGGCATCCCAGATGTCGGACCACCCGGTCGGATCGCCCAGCTGCTCGTCAGCGATGTCCCACAAGGTGTCCCCCGCCTGCACCTCGTAGGCATCGGAACGCACGTCGTCCGACCCCGATCGCTCCCGCAGATCCTGGTCGCTCGGGGCCTGGACCTCCGCCGGGACCTCC
>JBAWHL010000360.1:0-1604 GCA_049593815.1 Ilumatobacteraceae bacterium
AGCGGAAAGTGCCCGTGGGCGTCTGCCGCTCGTGCACTTCGCGGGCGACTCCTTGTGGTGGATGATCGCGATCCCGTTCTGCACGTGGTTGCGCTACGACTTCTCACGCGACCATCTCGATTCCGAGGTGTTCGACGTTGACGACGCCGATCGCCTAGCTGTGATGACCGGAGAGGTTGTCCTTGGCGGGATGGGATTGTTGGTCCGCTAACTGAATGAGCCCTCCGAGTAGGTCTGTGTGCTTCCTACAACGCACAGATCCACAAGGAGGGGCTCGATGCCTCACGTTAGAACCCAGCACCCGAACGCGTCGCTGACACCACTCGGTCGCCGCAAGATGGTGCGCTTGGTGATCGATGACGGCTGGACCATCGAAGCCGCAGCCGACAAGTTCCAAGTCGACGCAAAGACCGTCACGAAGTGGCGTGACCGGTTCCTCACCGAAGGCGACGACGGTCTGTTCGATCGGTCGAGCCGGCCGAAGTCATCACCGAACCAGACGCCCGTCGAATGCCGACGTCGGATTGTTGAGCTGCGCAGACAGCGCCGCTGGGGTGCTGCCCATATCGGCCACGAGGTCGGCCGAGCCGGGTCAACGGTCCAGAAGATCTTGATCGCCGAGGGGCTCGGCAGGCTCGACTCAGGTGACCGCGCAACCGCGGAGCCGATCCGCCGCTATCAGCGTGATCGACCCGGTGAGCTGGTCCATGTCGACGTCAAGAAGCTCTCCGGCATCCCTGATGGCGGCGGCTGGCGCATCCACGGCCGCGGCCAAACGCCCGGCCCGAAGCACACCAAGACGGGGTATCGGTTCCTGCACTCGGCGCTCGATGACCGAACCCGGATCGTCTACTCCGAGATCCATTCGAACGAGCAAGCCATCACTGCCGTCGGCTTCTGGAAACGGGCTAACGCCTGGTTCAACCAGCTCGGGATCGCTGTCGAGCGAGTGATCACCGACAACGGTTCCTGCTACCGGTCGCGCCTCTGGCGCACCACGCTCGAAGACCTGGGCACCACGGCAAAGTTCACTCGCCCCTACCGGCCCCAGACCAACGGCAAGGTCGAGCGGTTCCATCGGATCCTGCTCGAGGAATGGGCCTACATCCGCGACTGGCACTCCGACCGCGAACGCTCAGAGCACTACGAGCACTTCGTCCACTTCTACAATCACCACCGAGCACACGGCGCACTCGGATGGTCAACACCGATCTCAACGCTCAGGGACAACGTCCCCGGTCATCACAACTAGCCCGTCCCGAACTGCCGATCTGGCGTGGCCTGACCTGCCATGCTGCTTCAGATGCACCGGGCCGGACTCTGGATCGCTCTCGTCGCCGCAGTGGTGACGGTGCTGCTCGCGCTCTGCTTCTGCCTCGTCGCCGTGATGTCGATGGGGGGCGCCAGGTACGTGCTTCCGGGCTTGGCTGTTGCTGTGGTTGCAGCGGTCATCGCCTCGCGCCTCGTCGTAGCGCTTCGGCACGCATAGCTGCCGCTCTGCTCGCTGCCATGCGGCTCGGCGTCTGGCATTCTGCGTGGGTGCCGGGATGTGATGAAGGACGGTTGACTGAGGCCGAAACCCGCCTTGGCGTGACACTGCCAAG
>JBAWHL010000361.1:0-2523 GCA_049593815.1 Ilumatobacteraceae bacterium
CCGACATCCTGCACACCCACAATCCCAAGCCCGGCATCCTGGGTCGCATCGCCGGATGGCTGACGCGCGTCCCCGTCGTCGTCAACACCCAGCACGGCCTGTACGCACAGCCTGATGATCGATGGCAACGCCGGTGGCCGGTCTACGCTGCGGAGCGAATCGCTGCCGCGTTCGGTGACCTCGAGCTCGTGCAGAATCCGGAGGACGTCCACACGCTCGTGGACACGCTGAAGGTGCCGCGTTCCAAGGTCAGGCTCCTCGGCAATGGCGTCGACCTGGAGCGCTTCGATCCATCGACGATCGACACCGCCACCCGCAGCCGGTTACGCGCCGAGTGGGGCGTCACCGACCACGAGTTCGTTGCGTGCGTCGTTGGGCGACTCGTCGCTGAGAAGGGAATCGTCGAACTGCTCGACGCGGCGCACCGCCTGGCGACCGGCAGCACGCCGGTACGCATGGTGATCATCGGCCCCGCCGAACCCGACAAGTCCGACGCGGTCGACGAGGCGATGTTGCGGCGCGCCGACAACGACGGTGTCCTGCTGCTCGGCACGCGCACGGACATGGCCGAGTGCTACGCCGCGAGCGACATCTTCGTCACTGCGAGCTGGCGCGAAGGCGTGCCTCGCGCAGCGAAGGAGGCCGCTGCGATGGGCCTGCCGATCGTCGCCACCGACATCCGGGGCAACCGCCAAGTCGTCGAGGACGGTGTGAACGGCACCGTCGTGCCAGTGCGCGACCCGGAATCGCTCGCACAGGCGATCACCGTGCTCGCGACCGACCCGGCCCTGCGGCGAACCCACACCGAGGGGGCGAGGCGGCGCGCCCCCATCGACTTCGACCAGCAGGTCGTGATCGAGCGCACGCTCGCGGCCTACCGGGACCTCGGGCATCCCGGCGCTGCACCGACACTCACCTCGACCTGACCACCCCGGCAGTCCGCGAACCGTCCCTGCGTCGGCGGCACACGGCGGCGCTTCCGAGATCAGCGGTCGGCGGGCAATTCGGTCATCGTCGCCGCGCCTTCGGCATTGATCCCGGTCCGCCCGAGGATCGCCGGGACGGTTCGGCCGAGAATGCGCAGGTCGCCGAGGAGGCTCCGCGTTCGGACGTACTCCGTGTCGAGCGCGAGTCGCTCGTCCCATGAGACGAGGTTCCGACCACTGACCTGGGCGAGGCCGGTGATTCCTGGCCGGGTCTCGAATCGGATGTATTCATCGCCCCGGAAGCGACTCCAGTAGTGCACGGGCAACGGCCGAGGACCGACCAAGGACACATCGCCCCGCAGCAGGTTGATCAGAGAAGGCAGTTCATCGATGCTCAGAGCACGCATCCATCCACCCAACCGAGTCACCCGGTCACCGTCATGATCGGGATGCGCCCGTCCCGCAGTGGCCGGCCTCATCGTTCTGAACTTCAGGAGCTCGAAGGGTCGCCCGCCCAGACCGAGACGGCGCTGCCGGAAGAACACCGAGCCGCCGTCGGTCACGCCAATCGCCACAGCCAACATCGCGAGGACCGGCGCCATCAGCATCAGCCCGATGCACGCGGCAACCACATCCGCCGCGCGGCGAATGCCGTCGACTGCGCTCATCGGGTCGCCCCAGGCAGGATCCGTGCCGGGTTGCCAACGACGGTCACGCCATCAGGAACGTCGTCGATCACCACTGCGCCGCCACCGATGACAGCACTTGCACCGACACGAAGGCCGGGCAGGACTCGTGCCCCGATGCCCACCATCGCGAGTTCCCCGACGACGACACCACCGCCAATGGCCGCTCCGGGAGCGATGTGCACGTGAGCTCCGACGTCGCAGTCGTGGTCGACCGACGCGTTCGTGTTGACGATCGCACCGGCACCAAGACGTGTCGCTGCCATGACCACAGCAGCCGGCATCACCTGTGCGCCCGCTCCGATGACGGCCGACGGCGAGACCACTGCGTCGCCGCTGACGATCTCAGTGAGCAAGTGGCCACTCTCCGTGAGATTCCGAGAGATTCTCTCCCGCGAGCGATTGTCTCCGATTGCAACGCAGAAAGTGATCGAGCGACCACTTTGCGTGGCTTTCTGCAGGAACTTCTCGGCCCCCAGAATGGGCACACCCAGCCCCTCGACACCTCGCCCGTCGTCAGACAGCGCCCCCATGACGCTCCAACCAGCATCCCCCGCCAACACCTCCAAGCACACCCGGGCGTGGCCCCCAGCGCCATACAGGAAAACTTCTCGACGCTCGGCAACACCCATGACCGCACCGTAGTCCGCCCTCGGGAGACCTCGTCTACATCTCGGCAACGTTGTGTCAAGGCCATGTCAAGAGGTGCGGAAGCCTCTGGCTCAGGGGCCGCACGATGCGATACCATCTTCACCCGGTGCCCACTCCGCGTGGCGGTGGCATCGAAGCGAGGCGGCAATGGCAATACTTGAGATAGGGCAATCACTTCGAGGGCATCTCGCCAACGCGGTCAAGCGGGACCGGCGGACGCCATGGGTTGTCGCCGCCGACGTGATCGCATGGATCATCGC
>JBAWHL010000362.1:0-3975 GCA_049593815.1 Ilumatobacteraceae bacterium
AGGTGATCGTCGAACCGACCACCCCGAGCGACCTCCCGCCGTCCGCCTCCCCGCCGACCGCTCCGCCCAACGCGCCGGGCCCTGCGCCCTTCGCCTCGCCAGCCGATCCACCGCCACCGCCGACCACTTAGCCGGGAGACCACATGAATCCCATTGCCATCGTCCTGATCGTCATCGCACTCATCGGTATCGGCGTGCTCGTCGGCGCCGTCAAGATCGTGCGTCCGTATCAGCGCGGCCTCGTCGAGCGACTGGGCAAGTACAAGACCACCAAGGAGCCCGGGCTCAACCTGATTCTCCCGTTCATCGAGACGATGCAACTGATCGACATGCGCGAACAGGTGGTCGACGTGCCGCCGCAAGAGGTCATCACCGCCGACAACGTGGTCGTGTCCGTCGACGCCGTCGTCTACTACGAGGCCACCGACCCGCAGCGCCTGGTGTACAACGTCGCCGACTTCTTCACCGCCATCACCAAGCTCGCCCAGACCAACCTCCGCAACCTGATCGGCGATCTCGAACTCGACCGGGCACTGACCTCGCGTGACACGATCAACACCCAGCTGCGCGACGTGCTCGACGACGCCACCGACAAGTGGGGCGTCCGAGTGGTGCGTGTCGAGATCCAGCGGATCGACCCGCCACCAGACATCGTGTCGGCCATGCACGCCCAGATGCGTGCCGAACGCGACCGCCGTGCCACCGTCACCGAGGCGAAGGGCTACCAGGAGGCCGCGATCGCCCGCGCCGACGGCGAGCAGCAGGCGGCGGTGCTGTCGGCCCAGGGCCGCAAGCAGGCTGCCGTGCTCGACGCCGAGGGCCAGTCACAGGCGATCGAACTCCGCGCCAAGGCCGAACGTCTCCGGCTGGAGCTGATCGGTCAGGGCGAAGGTGTCGCCGCGAAGGCCCGACTGCTCGGGATCAAGGAGGCGGGTGCCGACAAGGCCGTGCTGACCGTCGAGTACCTCCAGGCACTGGAGAAGATCGGCGATGGTCGGGCGACGAAGCTCGTGATCCCCGCCGAGTTCTCGGGCCTGCTCGGGACGGTGGCAGCGCTCACCGCAGCCGCCGGTGACGACGACACCGACGACGAGGTCCGTCCTCGTGATGGGCTGCCGATCCCCGACGACAACGAGCGCGTCGATCTGCCCGAGCCGGACCGGTCCGAGACCCGGGCGAGCTGACCGTGCGCCGGGAAGACGCTCCGGCATCGGGTTGGTATCCCGATCCGCAGAGTCGCACCAGCCTGCGCTACTGGGACGGTCTCGACTGGACCGATGCCTGGCGCGCGCCGCCGAGCAAGGCCGAGTTGTTGTCGTACGAGAACAAGATGGCGGAGTTCCAGCCGTTCGACTATCGGCCCGAGGCCGCGTCGGCCGAATTGGTGAGCCATCGCACCGTCGATTCGCAGCAGGTCATCGACGAGGTTCGACGAGCGACACGCGAGGAAATCGATCGTGCGGCGGAGATGTTCACCGAGCGCGCCCAGTCGATGCGACGTGACATCGAGCCACTGATCTCGCAGTACACGAACCGACTCGTGAAGTGGATCCGA
The DNA here is from genome assembly GCA_049593815.1 of Ilumatobacteraceae bacterium. GTDB lineage: Bacteria > Actinomycetota > Acidimicrobiia > Acidimicrobiales > Ilumatobacteraceae > Sva-07. Next base: position 1,556 of record JBAWHL010000362.1, read on the forward strand.
TTCGCCGCGATCGTCGCGGTGATCCTCCTCGTTGCTTACTTCGTGTTCCAGGTGATCGCTCAGGCGAGCCTGTTCGAGTGGATCGGCGATCGGATCGACAACCTCACCGACGATCAGAACGGCGCCGGGCTCCTCGACAGCTGGTAGCTGAACCGGTACTCGCCGGCGCGGATCCGGTAGCGGTCGAGGAGATCGGGACCGCAACTCGCCGTGCCGAGCCCACGATGGGCGACGTCGGCATGGACCACGAGCGTGCGCCGTGCGCGCAGATCGGTCTCGTGCGCCGCTTCGTACAGGTCGGCATCGGTGAACCGCGTCGCTGAGATGTGCATCGAGATCGGATCCAACACGTCGAGACGGATCGTCTCGCCCGCTGTCGAGTCGATGAACTCGAACCATCTGCAGTCCGTGCGCAATCCGAATTCCTGCGGGACCAGGTACGGCGGCTCATCCACATCTGCTTCCCAGATGCCGAGCATCGCTCCCCGATTCCGGTCGGGGTAGTTCTCGAGCGGTCCGCGTCCGTACCACCGCAGCCGATCGTGCCCAGCGGGGAGTTCGAACGTCACGCCGACGCGGGCGAGATCGTCGAGCTCCGGTGGGATGACGACGACGTGATGATGCATCTCGGTCCCCTCGTCCAGGATCTCGACGTCGTGGCGGTGCTCGACGAGTTCGTCCGCGGCACGGCGATCGAGACCGACCGACTGCCACCGCTCGAGTGCATCGCTCCCGTCCCCGGACCGCTTCCGCAGCTCCGGCATCAACTTGAACCCGTCGTTGTCCACCGGCGCCCGGAACACCGCCAACTCCGGCCCCCCCACCCGAAAAATTCGTGAACGATTGCGCTGAGCGTCACGATGCGCGGATTTTTCGGGGGGAGGCGGTGGGGTGGTGAGGGGGAGTTGGTCCCAGGCGACGGGGTGGCCGGCGGGGGACCAGGGGGTGGCACGGCGCTGGGTCCAGCGGACGGTGAGGTGCGCGTCGGGGGTCGTGGGAACGTCGACCGGGATGGGGATGGTCACGGTGGAGCCGGGGGTGACCTCACCCACCACGAGGTCACCGCGCTCGACGATCTCACCGGCGACGAGGAGCTCCCACGTGGGCCGGAGGTCGGCGAGCTCCACGAAGCTGCGGCGGTTCGTGACGAGCAGTGAGCCTCGATCCTCGGAGAGGACGACGACGACCGGGCGGTGGACCCACGCCACCTCCTGCATTGCGGGGTGCGGCCGCAGGTCCGCAGACATCAGCCCGTCGGCGACGAAGTTCCCGTCGTGGCGCGCTTCACCGAACTGGCCGCCGTACGCGAACCCGCGCCTGCCGTTGGGGAGGCGAGTCAACAGCCCGTGGTCCTTCCACTCCCAGATGAACCCGCCCTGCAGACCCGGCGTCGCGGTGATGACGTCCCAGTAGTCGGCCAGCGACCCGTTCGAGTTGCCCATCGCGTGGCTGTACTCGCACAAGATCAGCGGACGGTCGCCGCGACCCGCACGCCCGTAGGCCTCGATGGCGTCGATCGGGGCGTACATCGGGCACACGACGTCGGACGCGGGGAGCCCTCCATCGACCCACCCGTCGTGAAACACGGCACCCTCGTAGTGCAGGGGCCGGGACGGATCGGTGCGACGGATCCAGCCGGCGAGCGCATCATGGTTCGCGCCGTAACCCGACTCGTTGCCCAACGACCACATGATCACGCTCGGGTGGTTGCGGTCACGCTGGACCATGCGAGACCCACGCGACACCCACGCCGCCTGGTACCGGTCGTCGTCACACAGGCTCGTGTTGTAGGCGTGAGCCTCGATGTTCGCCTCGTCGATCACGTACATCCCGATTTCGTCACAGAGATCGAGAAAGCGCGGATCGTTCGGATAGTGCGCGCAGCGGACGGCGGTGATGTTGTGACGACGCATGGCATGCAGGTCGTCGCGCATGTCGTCGATGGTGACCGCCTTGCCACGCACCGGGTGGTGATCGTGGCGGTTGACGCCGAAGATCCAGATCGGTTCACCGTTGACGAGCAGCTGGCGGTCGCGGATCTCGACGGTCCGGAAGCCGACGAGTTCGGTGCGCACCTCGACGAGGGTTCCGTCGGGGTCGAAGAGTTCGGCGATGACCCGGTAGCGCGTCGGCGACTCGGCCGACCAGCGTTCGACCCCGGGCACCGTCAACGTCGCGACCGCGTCGTGACCGGAGAAGAGATAGGGCGTGGCAAAGCGGTACGGCACGGGTGCGGTCACCCGTCGACCGATGCGACGCCCGCGAATCGTCTCGACGTGGAACCGCACCGTCCAGCCCTCCGGCGGCGGCGTCGGGCCACCGATGGTGGCCGCCGCGTGCAGGACGCCGTCGTCACCATCGAGGCCCGCATCGCAGATGAGCGAGGTGACGTGGATCGGCGCACGAGCCTCGACGAACAC
>JBAWHL010000363.1:0-5974 GCA_049593815.1 Ilumatobacteraceae bacterium
GGGCTGGCGGGCGCAGGCGCACCGCGACAGCGTAGGGAGCGCCCGGAGGCCCGGCGCGGTCGTCAGTTCACCTGGCGGTCGCGACCCTCCCAGAACGGGGCGCGGAGCTTGAACTTCTGGAGCTTGCCCGTGGCGGTGCGAGCGAGTTCGTCGCGGAATTCGACGCGCTTGGGGCACTTGTAGCCAGCCAGCTTCGTCTTGGCGAATGCGATGATGTCGTCAGCGGTCGTCGAACTGCCGGGCGTCACGACGACGAGCGCCGTCACGAGCTCGCCCCATTTCTCGTCGGGAATGCCGATCACCGCGACCTCGGTGACGTCGGGGTGCTGGAAGATCGCGTCCTCCACCTCGATCGAGGACACGTTCTCGGCACCGGAGATGATGACGTCCTTCTTGCGGTCGGAGATCACCACGTAGTTGTCGTCGTCGATCGTGCCGCCGTCGCCGGTGTGGAAGAACCCGTCACGGATCGCTGCGTCGGTCTGGTCCGGTTGTTCCCAGTAGCCGGCCATGATCATGTTGCCGCGAGCGAGGATCTCTCCCTCGGCGTCGACGTCCATCGTGCATCCGACGACCGGAGCGCCCGCCCGGTTCAGTTGCGTCGCGCGATCCGCCGGTGACAGATCGTCGTACTCCGCACGGGAACGGTTCATCGTGATCACCGGCGTCGTCTCGGTCAGCCCGTAGATCTGCACGAACTCCCACCCGAGCTCGGTCTCGGTGCGCTCGATGGTCTTCGTCGGCGGGGGAGCGCCGGCGACGACGATGCGCACCCGGTCTCGGCCGGGGATCGGCCGGCCGGTCTCGGCCTCCCAGGTCGCCGCCGCGTCGAGCACCATGTTGAGGACCGCCGGAGCACCGCACATCAGCGTCACGCCGTGCTCCTCGACGCGCCGGAGAATCTCCTTGCCGTCGATCTTGCGGATGATGATGTGCTCGGCACCCATGCCGGTCACCGCGTAGAGCATTCCCCAGCCGTTGCAGTGGAACTGGGGGAGCGTGTGCAGATACACGTCGCGGTCGCTCACGCCCATGTGCCATCCGAAGACCGAGGCGTTGAGCCACAGGTTGCGGTGGGTCAGCTGCACGCCCTTGGGGCGGGCGGTCGTGCCGGACGTGTAGTTGATCGTCGCGGTGGCGTCCTCGTCGGCGTCCCACGGCTGGGGTTCGACGCCTCGCTGCATGAGGACGGCGTCACTCTCGGCGCCGATCACGAACTTGTGCTCGCACTCGACCTCGTCGAGCGCGTCGGCAAGTTCCGGATCGACCAGCAGCACCCTGGCGCCGCTGTGGCCGACGATGTACTTGATCTCCTCGGCGACGAGCCGGAAGTTGATCGGGACGAGGACGCGGCCCGACCCGGACACGCCGAACAGCGCGGTCAGCAGACGCGCGGAGTTGTGGCTCACCATCGCCACCCGCTCCCCGGTGCCGATGCCGAGTGCGTCGAGGCCGGCCGCCATCGCCCGCGCTCGTGCTGCCATCTCGCGGTAGGTGATCGATCCCCAGGTCTCGGCCGGCTGATCGGGCTCGTCCACGATCGCCGTCCGATCGGGGTAGACGAGCTCGGCTCGTCGGAGGAAGTCGTTGACCGTGAGTGCAACCTTCATGGGGCGACCTTATTCGCAAGCCCGATCTCGCGTCGGCTCGCGTACGATCTGCGCCGTCATGGACTCACGAGAATTTCTCGGCCTCGAGCCGACGCACAATCGATTCCGCTGGAAGCTGCCCGTCACGGAAGGCATCTCGACCGGCGGCAACTTCCTGTTCGGCGGTTCCGGCCTCGGCGCCGCGATCTCGGCAATGGAAGGTACGTCAGGGAGAGGGTGCGTGTGGGCGACCGCGCAGTACCTGTCGTATGCCAAGCCCGGCGAGGTTCTCGACATCGATGTGACCATCGCCGTCGACGGCCATCAGATCACTCAAGCACGCGCCGTCTGTCACGTCGCCGATCGTGAGATCTTGACGGTCAACGCGGCGCTCGGCGACCGCCCGATGGAGGCATCGGGCCAGTGGGAGCAGATGCCCGCTGACGTGCCGCCACCGCTGGAATGCAAGGAACGCCCGCACTTCTCCGAGATGGCTGGGACGATCAACGACCGGCTCGAGGAGCGCATGATCAAGGCCCGGTCGTTCGACCGACTGGATGGCACCGAACAGGGCGACGGCCAGACGCTCCTGTGGGCCCGCCTGCCCGATGTGATCGCCGGCGTCGACGCGACCACGTTGGCGATCCTCGGCGACTTCGTCCCGATGGGTGTCGGACAGGCCCTCGGCGCTCGCGCCGGCGGCAACAGCCTCGACAACACGCTGCGTGTCTGCCGGATGGTCCCCACCGAATGGGTGCTGATGGACATTCGCGTTCATGCCGTCGAGCGTGGTTTCGGCCACGGGCTCGTGCACATGTTCGCGGAGGACGGGACGCTCCTGGCGACCGCGAGCCAATCGGTGATCGTGCGCTACTGGAAGAACCGATAGCGACCGTCACCAGATCGTTGCCCGCCACCGTGTCTGCGTAGTGTCGGCGCCATGGCGCTTCCGATCCGACCTGGCATGACCGTTCCGCTTCCCGGCCACCTCCACACTCACCGAGAGAAGCTCGGCGAACTGGCCGACATGGGCTACACCGACATCTGGTCGGCCGAATCCGACGGCGCCGACGCCTTCACGCCGCTGGCACTCGCAGCGGCATGGGAGCCTCGCCTCCGACTCGGCACGGCGATCGTGCCCGCCTACACACGGGCACCGGCGTGTTTCGCTCAGAGCGTCGCATCGATGGCCGATGCCGCTCCCGGAAGATTCGCCATCGGGATCGGTTCGTCGAGCAATGTGATCGTGGAACGCTGGAACGACGTCCCATTCGAGGAGCCGTACAAGAAGGTCCGTGACATCGTCCGGTTCCTGAAGGACGCGCTCGCCGGCGAGAAGATCAAGCACGCCTACGACACGTTCGAGATCAACGGGTTCAAGCTCGGCGTACGCCCGGAACAGACCCCGCCGATCCTGGTCGCCGCGCTGCGTGAGGGCATGTTGCGGCTCGCCGGACGCGAGGCCGACGGTGCGATCATCAACTGGCTCTCGCCGACCGACGTGGCGACGGTCGCTCCGGTCGTGCACGGTGACGCCGGCGGCGACGAGCGTGAGATCGTTGCCCGGATCTTCTGCTGCCCGAGCGAGAACAGCGAGGTCGTGCGGGCCTCGGCGAGGTTCGCGATCGCCGCCTATCTCAACGTTCCGGTCTACGCCGAGTTCCATCGTTGGCTCGGACGGGGTGACCAGCTCCAGGGCATGTGGGATGCCTGGGCCGCCGGTGATCGCAAGGCTGCACTCGCCGAGATTCCCGACTCGGTCGTGGATGATCTCATCGTCCACGGCTCACCCGCCGAGTGTCGGGCCAAGATCCAGGCGTACTTCGACAACGGCGTGACCACGAGCTCCTTGGCGATTATGCCGCTCGACCCCGATCTCGACTACTGGCAAGCAGTGCAGGATCTGTCGCCGTCCGCAGCGAGCTGACGGCCGAGCAGCGGTTCAGGCGGCGCGGTCGCCGTGGCCGGCGTGCGCTGCTGGCAACGAGGTGATGGTGGTGACCTGAGCCTGTTCGGCCCGCTCGGCGAGCAGGGCGCGGATCTCGGCGACGTGGCGGAGGCCGCGCTCACGCGTGTCTCGGCTGAGCCGGAAGCGGGCGGTGACCGACTCGTTGGGGAGCAGGCTGAGCTGTTCGGCGTCGGCACCGGCAGCTGCGGTCAGGTGGCGGGGAGTGGTTGCTGCGTTGATCATGCGTCAAGCTTGCGCATGGGGGTGTCACAGGGTTGCCGAGCACGGTGCTCTACGAGTCGGTCACCGTTCGGGCGGCCGGGTCCTGCTTGTAGAACGCGCGGAGTTCGGCGTAGAGCGCGGGCTCGTGCTCGCAGAGCTCGACCGGACGATTGAAGAACACCTCGGTTGCCACGGCGAAGAACTCAGCAGGGTTGGTGCCGGCGTAGTCACGCAACACCGGCGACCCCTCGGCGCGCACGGTGTCATAGGCGGTGGTGCAGACCTCGACCCAACGCAGCCGGGCCTGCTCATCGCCCAGTGGGGGAGTGCCGTCGGTGACGCCATCCAACATGTCGAGCTGATGGGCGAACTCGTGGTAGACGACGTTCTGTCCGCGGTCGGGGAAGCGCGCCCCGCGGCGCGCTGCGGTCCACGAGAGCAGTACCGGCCCTTGGTAGTGCGCCTGACCGGCCAGCGCCTGTGTACCCGACGACCGGATACGTCCACCGATGGAGCGCTCGCCGCTCTGCCGCACCGTCGATGGATGCACGATGATCGAGGTGAGCTGCGGGTAGTCGTCGATCTCGAGACCGAGCAGCAGCATCGACGCCTGCGCGGCGATCAGGACCTTGATGTCGTCGGTGAGGTCGAACCCGTTGGCCGCCTCCCACCGAGTGCCGTGGAACAGCCCGGCGACGAGCAACTCCATCCGGTCGAGTTCGGTGGGGGTCAACGAACGCCAGTGCTCGAAGCCCTGTTCCAACACGGGCCGCCACGCCTCGTCGAAGACCGGTGCGGTGCGCCCGAACGGCGCAGCAATCCATCGACGGATCGAACCGAGCATCGGCTCAGGCCTCCTGACCCGTGAGCGGGGCATCGCGCAGGGCTCGCCGGATCGGGTCGGGGATCGAGTCAGCGCCACCGAAGTACTCGCCCAGACGACGTTCCGCATCCGCGCCGAACAGGATCTCGGCCACTTCTGCGAGGCCGGCAGACGCGGCGATGTCGGCGTCGTGGACGACCAGATCGATCTTCGAGCGGCGGCGCATGAAGTCCTCCAGCCGCGTCACCATCTCGGACCGGGCAGCGGAATGCAACTCGACGCGGATGTAGTCGGCCGAGCCCATCACGTCGGCAGCCATCGACGGGTCCTCGCGGATCGCCTCCAGCATCGAGAACGCTCGGCGCCCATAGCGGCGCCACAGCCGGTCGGTCAGCGGTTCCGTGTCGGCCTTCGGCCGCAACCGATCGAGCTGCATGAGGCGAGCCTGCCGGTAGAACTCCTCGCGGGTCGCCTGTGCGGGCTCGCCGTACCAGTTGTGCAGGTCGGGCTCGAGCGGCACGCCGAGCGACTCGACCTCGTCCGCGACCTCCTCTCCCACGTTGATGCAGTCGGTCAGCTTGCCGCCGAACACCGTGACCACCGCTCGACGATGGTCGGTCTCGATGGCGTGCTTGCGGCTCAGTTTCGTCCAGTCGACGTCGGCTTGATCTCCGCCGCGTTGGGCGACCACGAGCGGTCGGACACCGGTGCGTTCGGCGATGATGTCGGCGCGGGTGAGCGGCTCGTCGAGATCGAGGCGAGCGTTGATCTGACCCAGCAGGAACTCGATGTCGTCATCGGTGACCTCGGTGAAGGGGCTGTCGACGCGGGTGTCGGTCGTTCCGATCACGGAACGGCGGCCCATGGGGATGACGTAGAAGAGGCGTTGGCTGTCATCGAAGAACGCGAGCACCTTGTGATGGTCGGTGGTCGTCAACCGCCGTGTGACGAGGTGGATGCCCTTGGAGTAGACGATCCGATGGTCCGTCGAGAGGTTCCACTGCTGGTTCATCTCGTCGACGAAGGGTCCCGCGGCGTTCACGATGGTCGCCGCGGTCGTCGTGAACTCGTCACCGGTGTCGGTGTCGCGAAGGCGGGCCACCCAGCGGCCGTCCACACGCTCGGCGGACACCAGCTCCACGTAGTTCGCTGCGGTGGCACCGGCGTCCATCGCGGCGCGGACGAACGAGAACACGAACCGGGCATCGTTGTCGACGAGAACGCCGTCGTAGTACTCGATTCCGCCGAGCGCGGCGCTCGTGTCGATGGCGGGTTCCTCGGCTTCGATGTCCTCGGTGCTCAACACGCGGGGGCGACGGGTCCCGAACATCCCGATGAACCAGTAGGCGAGTGATCCGAGCCCGGCAAACCGTGGCGTGTACGGCGACGTCT
>JBAWHL010000364.1:0-5065 GCA_049593815.1 Ilumatobacteraceae bacterium
ACGTGGGGCACCGGTGCCTGCGATCTGGCGACCGTGCGCGACCTCGCCTGCGGAGAGCGCGACGTCGTTGCCTTCAACCCCGAGATCGAGGCCGACAAGACCGTGATCGTCGGACGGGTCGCGAACAGCGACGGTGTCACCATCGCGACCATCCTCAACTACGCGTGTCACCCGACGACCCTCGCGTGGCAGAACTCGCTGCTGTCGCCCGACTTCGTCGGTCCGGCCCGTCGGGTCGTCGAGTTGGCGACCGACGCACCGTGTGTGTTCCTCCAAGGAGCCTCCGGCGATCTCGCGCCGCGAGATCAGTACACCGGTGACATCGACGTGGTCGAGCGCAACGGTCGGGTGCTCGGCCATGCCGCGCTCTCGGCACTCGAGTCCATGGTGCAGCCGGGGCGGGTGCTGCGGTTCAACGGTGTCGTCGAGTCCGGTGCACCGCTCGGCATCTGGCAGCAGGAGCCCGGTGAGTTCTCCGGCGAATTGACGAGCCAGCTGATCAAGGTTCCCGTCCCACTCCAGCCGCTGCTCTCCGAAGACGAAATGCACGCCAAGTGGGCCGACCTCGGTGAGGCGCCCGCCAAGGAGCGCGTCCGACGGGCGATGGCGCTGCGCGCCGGCTACGTCGACAACGACCAGGCCGAGCATCCCGTCTGGATCATGCAGGTCGGTGACGCGGTCATCGTGGGCCATCCCGGTGAGGCCTACTCCGTGATGCAGACCGAGTTGCGTCGACGTCACCCCGACCGCTGCATCCTGGTCGCCAACTGCACCAATGGGCCCGGCTGGATGTACCTGCCCGAGCGGTCCGCCTACGAACGCGTGCGCTACCAGGTGTGGCAGACGCTGGTCGCACCGGGCGCGCTCGAGGCAGTCATCGACGCCGTCGACATCGCGATCGGTGAGCTTCCCGCCGCGGCGGTCCCCCCGCGATGAGGGTCGCGGTCGTGACCGGCGCTGCCTCCGGCATCGGCGAGGCGGTGGCGCACCGTCTCCGGGCTGACGGTTGGAGCGTGGTCGCGGTCGACCGTGATGCCGCAGGGCTCACCGATTTCACCGCCGAGTCGGATCCACCGTGTGCGTCGGTCGTCGGCGATGTCGCGGACGCCGAAACCCACCAGCGAGCACGAACCGAGGCCAGCGCGATCGGAACGCTGCAGGCATGGATCTCCGTGGCCGGCATCACCGAGCCGCACGACCTCCACGACCTCGATCACGACTCCGCTCGTCGCCTCATCGAGGTGAATCAGATGGGGCCGCTCCTCGGAGCAGCCGAAGCTGTCACTGAGTTCACGAACTCCGGCACCGCCGGGGTCGTGGTGCAGATCTCATCGGTCCATGCCTCGCGCGCCGCCTACGGCTACCCGATCTACGAGATGACCAAGGCCGCCGGCGAAGCGCTGACTCGCAGCATCGCCGTGACGTACGGACACCTGGGAATCCGATCGATCGGCATCGCGCCGGGAGCTGTCGAGACTCCGGCGCTGACCGAGTCGATCCAACAGTCTCCCGACCCGGTCGCACGGCGGGATCGCCTCGCCTGGTCGAGTCCTCTCGGCCGCATGGGCCAACCGAGCGAGATCGCCGACGTGGTCGCGTTCGCCGTCTCCGAACAGGCGACGTTCATCTCGGGCACCACGATCATGGTCGACGGTGCCATGACCGCCGTGTTGATGCGGCGTACGCCGCAGGACTCGGCAGAGGAGGCGCCATGACCGACCTTCGGAGCGATCGCTGGTTCGACGGTGACGACGAGGTCGCCATGCTGCACCGCGTGGCGATGACCATGAAGCCCGAGGATCGGGGCCGCCCCGTCATCGGGATCGCGACCACCGCCAGCGATTTCAACCCGTGCCACGGTGACGTCCCACGGTTGGCCGCCGCCGTCGCTGACGAGGTCGTCGCTGCGGGAGGTGTCCCGGCGATGTTCCCCGTGATGTCGTTGGGCGAAGACCTGATGAAGCCGTCGGCGATGCTGTATCGAAATCTGCAGTCGATGGAACTCGAGGAGACGGTTCGGTCCTACCCCGTCGACGGTCTCGTCGTCCTCGCCGGGTGCGACAAGAACGTGCCGGCCGCTCTGATGGCGATGGCCAGCAGCAACATCCCCAGCCTCGTGGCACTCGTTGGCATGCGGCGTCCCGGAGTCCTCGGCGAGCGCCGTCTGGGCGGCGGAACCGACGTGTGGCGCGAACTCCAGAAGCGACGCACCGGGCAGACCAGCAACGCCGAGTGGGCCGATTTCGAAACAGCACTCCGCGAGGTCGGTCCCGGCGTCTGCAACGTGATGGGAACCGCCGTCACGATGGGAATCCTCACCGAGACCCTCGGGATGGCGTTGCCGGGTTCGGCCACGATGGAGGCCGGCGGCGACGAGATCCTCGAGGCGGCCCGAGCCTCCGGTCGGCGCATCGTCGAGATGGTCACCGCCGACGAGCGTCCGGCAGAACGGATGACCGGCCCAGCCTTCGCCAACGCGTTCATCGTGCTCGCCGCACTCGCGGGGTCGACCAATGCCGTGATCCACCTGAGCGCGATCGCTGGCCGTCTGGGCATCGAGTTTCCGATCGACGAGATGGACGACCTGCTGTCGCGGGTCCCGCTCCTCGCCGACGTGGAGCCGAGCGGACGTGGTCTGGCCCAGGACCTCCACGAGGCCGGGGGGTCGCTGGCGCTGTTCCACTCGCTCGGCTCGCTCCTCGATGTCGGCTGCCGGACTGCGGCAGGCACGACGTGGGCGGAAGCGACACACGGTCACGCTCCACGATCATCGGTCATCCGCACCCTGTCCGATCCGCTGCTCCCCGCTCCGACGATGGCCGTCATCCGTGGATCGTTGGCCCCAGGTGGCGCCGTGATCAAGGTTGCCGCCGCGTCCGAACACCTTCTTCGACACCGCGGCCCGGCGGTCGTCTTCGAGGACTATCACGACATGCGCGCTCGTCTGGACGACCCAGAACTCGACCTGTCGCCCGATTCCGTCCTCATCCTCCGCGAATGTGGACCGGTCGGTGCACCGGGCATGCCCGAATGGGGAATGGCCCCCATTCCCCAGAAGCTCGCCGATGCCGGCGTCACCGACATGCTGCGCGTCAGCGACGGTCGAATGAGTGGCACCAGTTTCGGCACGGTGATCCTGCACGTGACCCCCGAGTCGGGGATCGGCGGGCCGTTGAGCCTGGTGCAGGACGGCGACCAGATCTCCTTCGACCTGGCCGAACGACGGCTCGATCTCGACGTCGACGAGGAGGAACTCGCAGCTCGCCGAGACCGATGGACGCCACGGCCGTCCCCGCACACCCGAGGATGGCCGGCGTTGTATCGCCGCACCGTGCTCGATGCCACTCGTGGGTGCGATCTCGACTTTCTCGCTGCCGAACGCGACGGCGTCCCGGTGTTCGTCGAACCGGTGATCGGCCGCTCATGATCAACGCTCTCCCACCCCAGATAGGAACACTGTGACTCACCCGATGGAAATAGCGGGCGTACTGCCCGTCGTGCAGACCCCGTTCGCCGAGGACGGCACGATCGATGTCGCGCATCTCGATGCGGAACTGGAATGGGTACTCGATTGCGGTGCCGATGGGCTCACGACCGGCATGGTGAGCGAGATTCTCCGGTTGTCGTCCGACGAACGCCGGTTGTTGTCGGAGCGAGTGTGCGCGACCGCGGCCGCCCGTGGCCGCGTCGCCATCATCAGTTGCGGTGACGAGAGCCTGCGAGCCGCGATCGGTCACGCGGAGCACGCCGCCGAATCCGGCGCCACCGGTCTGATGGCGAACCCGCCGATCACGGTCGGGCTCGACGAGGACGAGGTCTATCGCTACTTCGTCGAGATCATGCGAGCCACCGACCTGCCGGTCGTCGTCCAGGACGCCAGCGGATATGTCGGCCGTCCGTTGAGCCTGGCGGTCCAGGCCAAGTTGCTCGAGGACTTCGAAGATCGGGTCCTGTTCAAGCCCGAGGCGCTCCCGATCGGGCCACGACTGTCGATGTTGCGCGACGCGACCGGCGGTCGGGCAAAGATCCTCGAAGGGTCAGGCGGCGCGTGCGTGATCGACAGCTACCGACGTGGCATCGTCGGCACGATGCCCGGCGCCGAGGTGTGCTGGGCCGTTCGGGTCCTGTGGAATGCAGTCCAGGCCGGCGACTGGGACCAGGCGTATGCCATCGGTGGACCACTGAACACCCTCGTCGCGATGCAGACGACGGTCGACGGCTACGTCGCGGTCGAGAAGCACCTGCTGTGGCGTCAGGGAGTGTTCCCTGAACACACCCACCGCGCACCACAGGGATTCCGCCTCGATCCCGAGACGAGAGACGAAATCGACCGGCTGTTCACGCAACTCTGCACGGCTGCCGGACAACCCGAACGTGAGGTACTGACGTCATGACCACCACCCATCAACACGCGCACCCTCACGTGCACACCACGATGCAGGCGCTCGTCTACGAGGCCCCCGAAGTGATGGAGATGCGCGAGCTGTCCACCCCGACGCCGGGCGCGAACGACGTGATGATCGCCGTTGCCTACTCCGGCATCTGCGGCTCGGAACTCAGCGGATTCCTCGGCCAGAGCAGCATTCGAACGCCGCCGCTCGTGTTCGGCCACGAGGTGTCCGGACACATCGCGGCCGTCGGCGCCGACGTGCCTGCCTCCGCCGGCCTCACCGTCGGCGACGAAGTCACCGCCAACCCGCTGGTGAGCTGCGGCAACTGCGACTTCTGCCATCGCGGTCGTCACCAGCTCTGCCCGAAGCGGCTGCTGTTGGGCGCCAGCCTCCCCGGCGCCAACGCCGAGTACGTGGTGGTGCCCGCGACCGCGGTCCTCAAGGTGCCCGACGGCATGCCCCTCGCCCGTGCGGCGATGGTCGAACCGGTGGCGTTCGCGCTGCGCGCGGTGGAAGTGAGCGGTGCCCGGCCGAGCGACTCGGCGCTGGTCATCGGTGCCGGTGCGATTGGACTGTTCATCCTGCAGGTCCTGGCTGCGTCGGGCGTCGCCACCCGGTACGTGGTCGAGCGCAACCCTGCTCGCCTGGCGGCGGCGGAGGCCATGGGATGCATC
>JBAWHL010000365.1:0-6756 GCA_049593815.1 Ilumatobacteraceae bacterium
CCTGACGCTCGAGACGGTCGAGACGACCGAGCAACGACGCGACATCGACCGCCACGGCATCGGCGGTCAGCTGCACGGTGGCGACGTCGAGCAACACCCTCGGGTCGGGTGCATGTCGCATCTCGACCAGGGCGCCACCGAGCACCTCGATGCCACGGACCAGTCCCGGTGCGCCGAGGCGCTGCGCCTGCTCGGCGACGGCATCGAGCCGATGGGCCGGCAGCTGCACCAGTTCCGGTGCCATCAGCGACAGGAACCCGTTGCGGAAGAAGCCGATCAGCTCCTCGGTCAGCGTGCGCGAATCCATCCCCGAGCTGATCGCGTGGGCGACCAACGTCAGCGCTCGGCCGGAATCCCGATCGATCATCGCCTCGACGAACTCGTCCAGCGGAACGATGTCGAGCCCGTCGTCTCCGGTGCTGGCGACCAACTCCAGCGCCGACAGCGTGTCGCGCGCCGAGCCTCCGCCGCGGGTCAACGCCTGGTCGAGCGCCGCGTCGCTGACGTCGAGACCGGCGTCCTGGGCCACCCAACGCACGTGCTCCTGCAACGTGTCAGCGGGGAGGAGGTGGAACTGCAGATGCTGGGTCCGACTGCGGATCGTGTCGGACATCTTCTGCGGATCGGTCGTCGCCAACACGAACACGACGTGCGGAGGCGGCTCCTCGAGGGTCTTGAGCAGTGCGGCCTCCGCACCCTTGGAGAGCATGTGGACCTCGTCGAGGATGTACACCTTGTGGCGGCCGGGCGTACCGAGCGACGCCTTCTCGATCAGGTCACGCATGGCATCGACGCCGTTGTTGCTCGCCGCGTCGAGCTCATGGACGTCGTAGCTCGTCCCCCGTTCGACGGCGATGCACGAGTCACATTCACAGCACGGCTCACCGTCGACGGCGTTCTCGCAGTTCAGGACCTTGGCGAGAATGCGCGCTGACGTGGTCTTGCCGGTGCCGCGTGGCCCGGAGAACAGGTAGGCCTGCCCCTCGCGCCCCTCGGCAACAGCGGTACGCAACGCCCGCACGACGTGGTCTTGCCCTTTCACCTCGCTGAAGCGGCGGGGCCGGTAGCGACGGTAGAGCGACTGCATGGCCATCGCGGTCACGATAGCGATCCGCTGCCCGACGCACCCCGGAGTGATCGCGGTCGGCACGCGAGGCGATGAGCGAGACCACCACAGACGGTGCACTCGCTCATCACCTTGGGGTCGGGGCGGGCGGATGGCGACCGGATGCATGCCGGAGTGATCACGTAGCATCGGGTCGGTGCCCAACACCCCCCGCGAACGACGGAGTGCGGCCGTCCTCACCACGGTCGCCGTGCTGGCAGGGGTCGTGCTCGGCGCCTGCGGCAGTGAGGCGCCGGTGGTCACCGAGGCCGACCATCTCGCCGATCTGCAGGCCATCTGCCGTGAGACGACGACCCGCCTCGACGCGTTGCCCGAACCACCCGAGCAGATCTCGGTGACCGACTTCGCGACCAGTGCCGCCGACCTGCTCGAGAGCGAGGCCGAACAGGCACGCCGCCTCGATCCGCCCGACAGCCTCGCTGACGACCACCGCGCCTTCATTCGCAACACCGACGAACAGGCGGTCGCGTGGCGCACGATCGCGGATGGAGGCGAGGCATCCACCGACCTCGTCGACCTGACCACGCAGGTCGGTCAACTGGTCTTCGGACGTGACGATCTCGTCGTCGAAATGGATGCACCGGACTGCGTACGAGGCGCGAGTTGACCGCCCCCGACGCGGCGGTGTCAGACACCTCGTACCAACTGACCACTAGCCTCGTCAGATCGTGAACGAGCGCGCATCGGTTCCCTCTCCTGGTCGTCGGGTCAGACGTCTGTTCGTCGCGGCGATCGCCGCCGCGGGCTTGATCGGCCTGATGCCCGACGTCGCCCTCGCCGAGAACTCGGTGGTGTCCTCGACACCCGAGAACGGGTCGACGATCGCCGACTCCCCGGCCGAGATCCAGATCACGTTCAACGAGGAGTTGGGCGAGGTCAACACGATCACGATCACCTGCAACACCGACCTCTACACCGTCGGCCCCCGCCGCGTCAGCGACGACAATCTGACGTTGACCGCCGAAGTCATCGACGCGCTCCCGAAGGGCACGTGCGTCGCAGCCTGGGCGGTGAGTGACACCGAGGAGTCACCGAACGGAAGCGGCAACATCACCTTCACGGTGCAGAACGAACCCGAGTCGGTCGCCACCACACCGAGCACACCCGATTCGACGCCGACGGACACCGCCCAGACACCCGGAACGGCCACCGACGACGTGCCGACTGCCTCGACGGACGCAGCGGTCTCCCCGCTCGAAGACGCCGATTCCGGCCAGGGTCCGCTCTGGCTGGGTCGACTGCTCTCGGTCCTCGGTCTCGCGGTGCTGTTCGGGTCGCTGGTCGTGATCGCCGCCGCCTGGCCCGAGGGCGTCGAGTACCTGCTCGCCGTTCGCTTCATCCGTGCCACGTGGATCGTCGCGTTCGTCGGCACCCTGCTCTACGTCGCGGCGGCCACCGCGGCGGTCACCGGGACCGGGCTCGGCTCGGGCTTCAATCCGACGAACTGGCTCGACCTCTTCGATGCCGGCCTGCCGGGCATCGCGGCGGTGGCGCGACTCGTGCTCGTGGCCGCCAGTGGCTTCGTCGCCTTCCGGCCCGACCGCGTGATCGACCCCGTCACGCAGATGATGTCACTCGGCATTCCTGCGCTCGCGGTGGCGACGATCGGGCTCAGCCGCACCTCGATGGATCTCGCGATCATCGCGATCCCGCTGTCGATCATCCACGCCCTGGCGATGTCGATCTGGCTCGGTGGTGTCGTGCTGCTCGCACGAGTCGTGCTGGCCGGACCGGGCGAGGAGGACCTCGTCCACGCCGTGCGCGGGTTCGCCCGCCTGTCGAACCTGGCGATCGGCGCCACCGTGGTCACCGGCATCCTCCAGATGGTCATCCTCGACGGCGGCGACCTGTTCGGCTCGTCGCATGGGCGCGTCGTGCTGCTGAAGACCGTCGTCGTCGCGGTGATGATCTTCGTCGCGATCTCGGCCCGGCAGTTCGTCAACGCCCGGCTGGCGCGGGCCAACGAGCTCGCCATCCCGATGGCCGACCGCCTGCGTCGGGCCTTCGGTGTCGAGGCAGCCGCCGGCGTGATCGTGCTCGCGCTCAGCGCGTGGATGCTGTCGCTCACCCCGCCCAACGTCGACACCGGCCCCTCGATCTCCTACGCCATCACCCAGCGGTTCGATGCGCCCGAGGCCGACCTCGACGTCACGGTCAGGCTGACCAACGACCGGGTCGGGCTGTCGGGCATGTCCGTCGAAGTCGACGTCCCCGAGTCGGGCCTGTCCGGGCTCGAGGTCGTGCTCGCCGCCCCGCCGAACGACACGATCGGCACGATCACCCAACCGGTCCCGTTGACCGGGGCGGGCGTTGCGGTCCTGCTCCAGGAGGACGGCGTGCCGCTCACCGTGGCCGGCGAGTGGACGGTGTCGGTCAATGCGGTCACCCCGACCGGCGTCTTCACCAGCGATTCGCAGGGATTCACGATCCTCAATGCCGACGGCACCGAGACGGTCAGCGAACTGACCGTCCCACCGATCGTCATCGTCACCATCCCGACCGACACGACCGGCTGACGACGCGCCTCAGACGCCAAGGCGCCAGCGATGAGCGAACCCACCACATCCGGTGCAGTCACTCATCGGGTTTCAGCTCGGGGGGTCAGCGGCGCATGAAGTCGTGGAAGGAGACGGGTTCGGCGACGTCGAGCTGGTCGTAGGTGCACGACTCGGGGGTGCGATCGGGCCGCCATCGGAGGAAGCCGACACCGTGGCGGAAGCGACGACCCTCGAGCTGACCGAACGACACCTCGGCGACGAGACCCATGCGAATCGGCACGAACGACAAGTCCTTGCCCGCGTTCCAACGGCTGCCGCCGCTCGTCGCTCCACCGGCAGCGTCGCCGTCGTGCTCGGCCCACCCCCGCCACGGGTGCCCCTCCAGCGCATCGTGCGTGCGCGGTTCGAGCTCCTCGAGGAGTTCAGCGCGACGCTTGGCGGAGAACGACGCCGCGACACCGACCGAGTGCATGTCACCCTCGGCGTCGAACAGACCGAGCAGCAACGACCCGACGCCCTGACCGTCCTTGTGGATCCGGTAGCCGGCGACCGCGCAGTCCGCAGTCCGCTGATGCTTCACCTTGACGAGCGCCCGCTTGCCCGGCAGGTAGGCGCCGTCGAGCGGCTTGGCGATGACCCCATCGAGCCCTGCCCCCTCGAAACGATGAAACCAGTCGTCCGCGACCGAGCGGTCCGTGCTCGCCGGCGTGATGCGCACGACGTCGTTGGCCACGATGTGATCGACGAGCGCAGCACGTCGGTCGACCATCGGTTCGTCGAGCATCGACGTGTCATCGACCGCCAGCAGGTCGAAGGCCACGAACGACGACGGGGTCTCCGCGGCGAGACGATTGATGCGGGATTCCGCCGGATGGATGCGCTGCAGCAGCGCATCGAAGTCCAGACCATTGGCGTTCGCGTCGGCCACGACGATCTCGCCGTCGACGATGCACCGGTCGGGAAGCGCGGCCAGCAGCGGTCCGATCAGCTCGGGAAAGTACCGGCCGAGCGGACGCAGTTTGCGTGAGATCAGCTCGACCCGGTCGCCGTCACGGAAGACGATGCAGCGAAAGCCGTCCCACTTGGGTTCGTACAGCCAGCCGTCGCCGTCGGGAATCGCCCGAGCCAACTTCGCGAGCATCGGCGCGATCGGTGGCTGAATCGGAAGACGCATCGGGGCGATGGGCTGATCGGGCATCGCTGTCCATTCTGGTCGATCTTCCGATCGGGGCCGACAGCAACTAACTTCCCCAGGGTGACCAACCCGATGCAGGACAAGCTCGCCGATCTCGCGGAGCGCCGCGAGCAGGCCTACCACGCCGGTTCTCAACGCTCGGTCGACCGTCAGCACGAGAAGGGCAAGATGCTCGCCCGCGAGCGGCTCGACTACTTCCTCGACGACGGCTCGTTCCACGAACTCGATCTGCTGGCACGCACCCGCTCGACCGGCCTCGACGAACGCCCGTACACCGACGGTGTCATCACGGGTTGGGGAACCGTCGACGGCCGCAAGGTCTTCGTGTTCTCGCAGGACTTCACCGTCTTCGGTGGCGCGCTCGGCGAAGTGTTCGCCGAAAAGATCCACAAGATGATGGACCTCGCGCTGAAGGTCGGCGCCCCGGTCATCGGCCTCAACGACGGTGCCGGAGCCCGCATCCAGGAGGGGGTCGTCAGTCTCGCCAGTTACGGCGGCATCTTCCACCGCAACGTGCTGTCGTCGGGCGTCGTCCCGCAGATCTCGGTCATCCTCGGCCCCTGCGCCGGCGGCGCGGTCTACTCACCGGCGATGACCGACTTCATCTTCATGGTCCGCGAGTCGAGCCACATGTTCATCACGGGTCCCGATGTGGTCAAGACCGTCACCGGCGAGGACGTCACGCTCGAAGAGCTCGGCGGAGCGATGAGCCACGCCAGCAAGTCCGGTGTCGCCACGTTCGTCTCCAACGACGAGAAGGCCTGCCTCGACGACGTGCGTTTCCTTCTCGGATTCCTCCCGTCGAACAACCTCGAGGAGCCACCGATCGAAGACCTCGGTGACGACCCGGATCGTCTGTGCCCGGAGCTGCGCGACATCCTGCCGGACAGCCCGAACCTGCCGTACGACATGACCGAAGTGATCCGCCACGTCGTCGACGACGGCGAGTTCTTCGAGTACTTCGCGCACTGGGCGAAGTCGATCGTGTGCGGGTTCTCGCGCATCGACGGCAAGCCCGTGGGCATCGTCGGCAACCAGCCCAAGATCCTCGCCGGCGTGCTCGACATCGAGTCGTCGGAGAAGGCGGCCCGGTTCGTGCGCACGTGCGACTCGTTCAACATCCCGTTGATCACGTTCGTCGACGTGCCCGGATTCCTCCCCGGTGTCGACCAGGAGTACGGCGGCATCATCCGCCACGGCGCCAAGCTGCTCTACGCCTACTGCGAATCGACCGTGCCGCGCATCCAGATCATCACCCGCAAGGCCTACGGCGGCGCCTATGTCGTCATGGACTCCAAGTCCATCGGCTCCGACCTCGCTTTCGCGTGGCCGTCGGCCGAACTCGCCGTCATGGGCCCGCAGGGCGCCGTCGAGATCGTCTACCGCCGCGAACTGCAGCAGGCCGCCGACCCGACCGCTCGTCGCGCCGAACTCGTGCAGGAGTACACCGACCGGTACGCCACCCCGTATGCGGCAGCCGAACGCGGCTACATCGACGACGTCATCGACCCGGCCGAGACCCGCCAGAAGCTGGTCGCCGGTCTGCGGATGCTGTCGAGCAAGCGTGAGGAGCTTCCTCGCCGCAAGCACGGCAACGTCCCACTCTGATGGCCGACGGTCGGCCAATTCCGGGACAACCGCCGATGGCGGGAGCGCCAACGCCCCCACCGCTGCCGACCTCACCTCCCGCGTCGTCGTCCACACCTCCTCCGCCGCCGCCGCCCACACCACCACCCACACCGGTATCGGCACCGGCACCAGCGGCCGCACCGGCACCATCCCCGTCCGCACCTCCACCGCCGCCACCACCGCCACCTCCGCCCTGCTGCTGTCCGCCCATCTGGACCTGCACGTCGCGATAGAGCGCCTGCGCGCGCTGCGCATGCTGCAGCGCCTTCTGCTCCGGTGGCAACGCCGCACCACCCTTGCCGCTGCCT
>JBAWHL010000366.1:0-3538 GCA_049593815.1 Ilumatobacteraceae bacterium
CGCGTCACTCGCCTCGAGCCACCGGTCGACGTCGCCGGGGTCGAAAATGCCGTCGGGCCGAACGCTGACGAGCACGAGGCCGGCGACGCGTCGATCGGCCGCGACCGAAGCGAGCGCGTGGTCGAGCACGTCGAACATCGCATCTGGGTGGATGGTGCCGGTGACCGAGAGGATGGCGCTGACCCGACGATCGTGGTCGACGACGACGACGTGGGTCTGCGGCGTGAGCGGGCGAGCGATGATCGCCGTGGCCACGAGCAACGCGTGGTCAGCGGAGTCGAGTGGGACGGCGAGACCGGCGCGGTGGTGCCGGGTGCACAGGTAGGTCATGGGAACCCCTCGTCGGCGGTGCCGACCGTTGAAGACAGTGAGGGGGAGCCGGTGTCGACGACCCTACGCAGCCCCTGTCACAGAGACGCCCCGAACAACCGATGAGAACGATGTGTCAGTCAGCCCGTAACATCGGTCACATGGCCGTTGCGACGATCTACCACAACACCCATTGAAACTCGTCGAGCAATGCCGTGCGCATTGCCGAAGAACTCGGTGTCGACGTCGACATCGTGATGTACATCAAGACCCCACCAGATGCCGACACACTCCGCTCCATCATCGACAAGCTCGTCGACGAACCGACCGACCTCGTCCGGCGCGACAGCATGTGGAAGAAGCTCGAACTCACCGATGCCGACGTCGCGACGGTCGATCAGATCGTCGCCGTGTTGGTCAAGCACAAGCAGCTCCTCCAACGTCCGCTCGTGGTCACCGCCGACACGGCGATCATCGGACGTCCGAAGGAACGTGTCGCCGAACTCCTCGCACCGCTCGCGGCTGCATCGACCGATTGAGAGGCGCAGGGCCGCCCACGAATGACTGACGCGTCCACGAGTACCGCCGACACGACGGAGCCGCTCACCACCTCCCGCTGGAAGCTGCTGTCCACGACCCTGCGCGCGCAGCGTCGGAACCTGATCATCGGGTCGCTGATCGGCCTGATGTGGACGGTCGGGAAGATCTCGGTGCCGATCCTCGTGCGATTCAGCATCGACCGTGGCATCGAAGAGGACCAGCTGTTGTGGCTGTGGGCGCTCCTGATCGCGATCGCTGGCGTCATGGTGGGCACGTTCACGGCCCTGCGGCGGTACTACGCGTTCCGCGAGGCCCGGTGGACCGAGACACGGCTCCGCGAGCGGCTGTACAACCACATCATGTCGTTGCACGTCGGCTACCACGACCGTGCGCAGACCGGCCAGCTGATGAGCCGCTCCTCGAGCGACCTCAACCAGATCCAGTCGTTCGTCGTGATGATCCCGATCACCCTGTCGAACCTCGCGATGATCACGGCCGCCGCGGTGATCCTGTTCGTGAACGACCCGTTGTTGGCGCTGGTCGCCCTGGCTCCGCTCCCGCTCGTCAACGTCGCCGGCCGCCGTTTCTCGCTCGGCATCCACTCCGCGGTCATGCAGATCCAGGCCGAACAGGCCGAGCTGGCGACCGTGGTCGAGGAATCGATCGGCGGCGTGCGCGTCGTCAAGGGATTCGGCGCGGAGCACGTCCAGTCCGAGCGGCTCGCGAAGGAGGCTGCAGACATCCGCGGCGTGTCGATCCAGGCGGCCCGGATTCGCGCCAAGTACCTCCCTGCGATCGACCTCCTTCCGCAGCTCGGTCTGATCGCCGTGCTCGGCCTCGGTGGCATGCGCGTGATCAACGGCGACATCACCCTCGGTCAGCTCGTCCAGTTCAACTTCTACGTCGCGCTGCTGGTGTCCCCCTTGCGCATGATCGGCATGACGATCGCGTGGGCGCAACGTGCCGGCGCGGCGCTGGAACGGGTCAACGAAGTCCTCGACACGGCGCCCGAGGTCAACGATGCCGAGGATCCGCAGACGTTGCCCGACGTCGCCCCTCGCGGTGGTGTCCACTTCCGTGACGTCCGCTTCGGATACGACCCGTCGGCACCTGTGCTCGACGGGTTCGAGCTCGATCTGGCCGCCGGTGCCTCGGTCGCGCTGGTCGGTGCGACCGGTTCGGGCAAGTCGACCGTCGCCCGCCTGCTCGTGCGCTTCTACGACGCCGACAGCGGCAGCATCAGCATCGATGGGGTCGAGGTGCGCGATCTGGCATTGCGCGACCTTCGACGTGCCGTCGGCATCGTGTTCGAAGACACCCTGCTCTTCCACGACAGCGTCGCTGCGAACATCGCCTTCGCGCAGCCCGACGCCGACGTCGAGATGATCGAGTCGGCCGCCAGGTTGGCGGGCGCCCATGACTTCATCATGGGACTTCCCGATGCCTACGACACGATGCTCGGAGAGCGTGGCTACTCCCTGTCGGGTGGGCAGCGCCAGCGCATCGCCATCGCACGCGCCATCCTCTCGGACCCGAGGGTCCTGGTGCTCGACGATGCGACGTCAGCAGTCGACCCGTCGAAGGAACACGAGATCCGCTCGGCGATGGCGACGGTGATGGACGGTCGCACGACGATCGTCATCGCCCACCGGCCCGGCACGATCGCGCTCGCCGACACCGTCGTACTGCTCGACGAAGGGCGCGTCGTCGCGTCCGGCCCCCACCAGGAGCTGTTGAACACCGAGCCGCGTTATCGCGAGGTGCTCGCCGCGATGGAGGCCGCCGATGCGGAGGAACGGGCGGAATCCGCACCCGATGTGTCGGCCTCGACCCCGGTGGGTGGTGACTGATGCGTGCCATTGGAGCGATCTCCGAAGAAGACAAGATCGACGCCGATGAGGCCAAGAAGGTCCTGCGACGAGCGGGACGCATGGCTCTGCCGTTCAAGCGCACCATCGCTGGTGCGCTCGCGTTCACGGCCCTGTCCACGCTCGGCGTCGTGCTCGGCCCCGTGATCCTGCGCTACGGCATCGATCAGGGCATCGATCCGGGCGACGAGTCGGTGCTGCGCAACGCGGTCATCTTCTTCATCGCGATCACCGCTGTCGCCTACGTCGCTGCTCGCCAGCAGTTCATCCTGATCAACCGTGCCGGCGAGGGCTTCCTGCAGATCCTGCGCGTCCGCGTGTTCAACCACATCCAGAAACAGTCGCTGGCGTTCTTCGACCGCAACAAGTCCGGCGTCCTCGTCGCCCGCATGACCGCCGACATCGAGTCGATGGCCGAGCTCGTCCAGTGGGGTCTGCTGCAGTTCGTCGCGGCGATCCTGCTGATGGTCTTCGCGCTGATCCTGGTCTTCGTGATGTCCTGGCAGCTGGCCCTCGTCGGTCTGCTGGTCATGCCGCTGATCATCTTCAGCTCGCGCAAGTTCCAACGCGATTCCAATGCCGCGTACCTCGACGTGCGCGAACAGATCGGGCAGACCCTGTCGAGCCTCCAGGAAGGCATTGCCGGCGTCCGGGTCATCCAGGCCTATGGCCGTGAGCCCGAGCAGCGTCGCCGATTCAAGCAGTCGAACCGATCGCTGTACGACTCCCACATCCACAGCGTCAAGGTGTCGACCTGGTACTTCGGCCTCGTCGAGGCGTCCGGCGTCCTCGCCACCGCCTTGATCGTCGGCGTCGGCGGC
>JBAWHL010000367.1:0-9751 GCA_049593815.1 Ilumatobacteraceae bacterium
CGGTGCCGACCTCGACGATGATGCCGTCGGAGTCGGCGACGTCGGCGACGCGGGCGTCGGAGCCGGTCACGTCGATGACGGACCCACCCCTGATGATCAGGTCGTACTCAGCCATGCGCGAGTCTCGCGCCGACACCGCACGGCCCCCGACACGGAGCGTGCGAGTCAGGTCTCGACGCTGGCGAAGTGTTCGATGTCGCCGCGGTGGCCGGCGACGACGATCAGGTCGTGTTCCCCCAGCACGGTGGCGCTCTCGGCGTAGGTGAACGCTCTCCCCTCGGGCTTGATGCACACCACGGTGACCTTGTACGTCGCGCGCAAGTCGGTGTCGCCGAGCTTCTTGCCGGCGAGGAGTTTCGGGACACGGGTCTCGATCAGGACGAAGTCGTCGTCGAGCGCGAAGTACTCGATGAGCGCACCGGTCACGAGGCGCGCGACACGGCTGCCCATCTCAGCCTCTGGGAACACGACGTGGTGGGCCCCGACTCGTTGCAGGATTCGGCCGTGCGACTCGGTGAGGGCCTTCGCCCAGATGTTTGGCACACCGATGTCGACGAGGGCGCCCGTGGTGAGAACACTCGCCTCGACGTCGGCGCCGATCGCCACCACCGCGGTGACGGCGTCGGCGACGCCGAGCTGACGCAGCGTCTGCTCGTTGGTCGTGTTGGCTTCCGCCACGTGGGTGAGCACGCCCGCGTGTTGTTGGACGCGGGCGGGATCCGCGTCGAGTCCGAGCACCTCGTGGCCCATGTCGATCAACGTCGTCGCCAGGGCGGAGCCGAATCGACCCAGTCCGATGACGACGATCTCGCCACGGTGCTCGACCTGTGGGCGGAGTCCGCCCAGCATGGTGTGAAGAATTTTTTCAGCCAATGATCGGTCGCTCCTCGGGATAACGGTACGCGCGGGCGCGGTCGCGCAGCGCAAGGGCAGTGACGAAGGTGACGGGGCCGACGCGTCCGGCCAGCATCACCACGATGAGGAGCGCGTGGCCCGACGCCCCGATGCTGCTCGTGATGCCCGTCGACAGACCCACCGTGCCGAATGCCGACGTCGACTCGAACAGCGCGGGTGCCAGTGAGAGGTCTTCGATGCTCATCAGCAGCAGCGACGAACCCACGACCAGTCCGATCGACAGCAATGCGACGGTGAGGGCTTGACGGATGAGCGTCACGGGCAGTCGACGCCCGAACACGTTCACGTCGGCGTTGCCGCGCACCTCCGACCACAGGACCCAGCCGAGGACCGCGAACGTGGTCACCTTGATGCCGCCACTGGTCGACGCGGGACCCGCACCGATGAACATGAGGGTGCTGATGACGAGGAGGGTCGGTTCGTTCATGCCGCCGATGTCGACCGTGTTGAACCCAGCGGTACGAGGCGTGACGCCTTGGAACCACCCCGCGAGGATCTTGTCGAACAGATCGAGCGGTCCGAGCGTCGCAGGGTTGGTCCATTCGAAGGCCATCACGACCGCCGGTCCGAAGAGGAGCAGTGCAGCGGTGACCATCAAGGTGATCTTGGTGTGCAGCGACCATCGGAGGCGGCGTGCCGATGCCGACCCACGCACTCGTCGGTGGCGTTCGCGCCGCCACAGCTCGACCAGGATCGGGAACCCGAGACCACCGATGATGAACGACAGCGAGATGCCGATGACGACGACCGGGTCGCCGACGAACCGGGCCAGGTTGTCCGAGTAGAGCGAGATGCCGGCGTTGTTGAAGGCGGCGATCGAGTGGAAGATCGCCGAGTACGCCGATCTGATCGGTCCGTCCTCGTATCCCTTCCCCCAGAAGTCGACGAACAGCACCAACGCGAGGACACCTTCGACGACGAGGGTGATCCGGGCGATCGCCAGGATGAGTCGACGCATGTCCCCGATGTCGACGGCGCCGATCTCGGCCTGCGCGAGCATGCGCTGCCGAAGGCCGACCCGGTGCGATGCCAGGATGGCGAGGACCGACCCGATCGTCATGATGCCGAACCCTCCCACCTGGATCAGCGCGAGGATGACCAACTCACCGAACAGCGAGAACCGGGAGATGTCGGTCGAACCGAGGCCGGTGACCGTCGCTGCCGAGGTCGAGGTGAACAGGGCATCCTCGAACCCGATGTGCCCGGGGCCATCGGCCGCGAGCGGCAACCAGAGCAGTGCGGTGCCCATCAGAATGAAGATGGTGAAGGCGGCAACCACCAGCTGGGCGGGATTCCGAATGGTGGCGAGCAGCCCACCGCGTGGCACCAGGGGAGCTTAGGGCGTCGAATCGTTTCGGGAGCCCAACACGCCGATGGCGACGGCATGCTGTGGGAATGTTCTTGGGAGAGGATCTCCTCGCGTGGCTGGTGCTCGCTTTCGGTGGAGCGTTGTTCGTGGGCAACGCCCTCGCGATCGTGAAACCGCCACCGAACCAACTCGACGACGCGAACCTCGAACGCGCGCCGGTGGCGCGCAGCATCGTCTACGCCGGGATCGGGCTCGTCGCCGCGATCTGGGCGCTGGCCTCGCTCGTCAGCGGGTAGCGCCGTGGGTCTCGGGCTCGTCGCCGAGCCCGGATTCGCTGTACTCGACGACCGTGATCGGCCCCGACTCGGGCACGGTCAGGATCAGTGGTGCGTCAGCGACGCTGCGTGCGGTGATCCGCTCCAGCATCTCGCCCGGCGTTCCCCCGACCTGGAGTCGATCCATGATCTTGGGGTCGTCGAGGCGGTCGGGCAGCATGACGGCATCGACATCCATCGCCTGCACGACGTCGAGCATCGCGGTCAGGGCCGGGACGGTGGCGAGCCACGCGGAGGCGGACACTCCCTCGACCTCGAACTCGCGGAGCTGCCGCACGAGATGTTCACGGTTGCCGCCTTCGAGTTCGTCGCCGCCCGCGAGCTGGTCGGCGGTGAGCGGCCCCTGCGGATGGGGATGATCGGTCCACCGCTCGTTCGACCGGTCGTAGAGCACCACCTCGAATCCGTGCGTGCGAGCCAGGGCGAGGGCGACCCGGCGAACCCGGGCCAGCTCGTCGTCGCCGTCATCGGTGGCGATCACCACGCGTCGGATGTCCTTGGCAGCGTCCGGAAGCACCAGCGAGGAGGCATCGGTGGGGGATGTCGGGACGTCGGTGGGGTTCATGAGTCCGGGGTTCCCGATCCAGCTGCCACCGAAACGTCTCACCAAGGCGCAGCGACCGGCGCGCCGTGCCACCGTGGAGATGTGCCAGAGCGTTTCGGATCCAGCGTCGACGGGTACGTCGCCACATGGCATTCATCCTCTGGCTTCTCGCCGTCATCCTCGTGATCGCGGGCATCGTCGCGATCTTCCGCAAGGAAGTGCTCTACGGCGTCGTGTTGATCGTGCTCGGCTTCCTCGTCGGTCCCGGCGGAGTGTCGATCTTCGGTTGATGCATCACACCGCCACGAAGGACACCGCCACGAAGGAGTCGACCGCCGAGCAGGCGAGTGGATGGGTGGGGCGACACGTCGGCGTCGTCCGGCTGCGTCAACTCAGCGACCGTGTGCGCCACCGGTTGTCGTTCATCCCGACGCTCTACGTCGTCGGCGCGATCGTGCTGGTGCAGGCACTGCTCCTGGTCGACCGCGGACTGACCGACGAAGTCCTGCCGACGTGGCTCGAGACCACGGTCGACAGCGCTCGATCCGTGTTCTCGACGATCGCCGGTGGGCTGATCACGTCGATCACGCTGCTGCTGTCGATGATGCTGGTCGCCGTGCAGTTGGCCAGCACCCAGTTCTCGCCGCGCACATTGCGCGACTGGCTGGGCAATCGGACACTGCAGCGTGCGATCGGGCTCGTGCTCGGCACGACCGTCTACTGCCTGCTCGCGTTGCGATCGACGAGAGACTTCGGCGAAGGCGCCGACGCCACGGTTCCGCACGTCACGGTCCTGGTCGCAGTCGCGCTCGGGGTGCTGTCACTCGTGGCTGTCGTCCGCTCCGTCGACCATCTGACCCAGAGTGTTCGAGTGGGGTCGGTCGCCGAGCGGGTGGCCACCGAGACGATCGAGGTCATTGGCCGGACCGAGAACATGCCGCCTGGCCAGGCACCCGAGCTGCTGCCGGCCAGCGCCGCGACCGTGGTCACCGATCGAGTCGAGGTTCCCCCGGACGCCGTGCCGATCGAGACGACGAACACCGGCTGGATTCAGCAGATCGACGCCGACGGTCTCCTCTCGGCGTTGCCCGAGGGAAGCACCGGCTTCGTCGCGGTCAGCATCGGAGGATTCGTTCCCGATCACGCGCCGTTGCTGTGGATCGCGCCGCCGCCCCACGCGGACGACCCCTGCCGTGAGCGCGTGCTCGATGCGTTTGCGATCGGCGACAGCCGCACGATGCAGCAGGACGTCGAGTTCGGGCTGGTCCAGTTGACCGACGTGGCGGTGCGGGCCCTGTCGCCAGGGGTCAACGATCCCACGACCGCGTGCGACGTCATCGTCCACATCGGCAACGTCTTGGTGTCGATCTGGGAGCAGGACGAGCCGGCGTCGTCGCGGTCGAGCGAGGGACGAACCGTGGTGATGGTCCGAGTGACGCACGCCGCGTATCTGGATCGCGCGTTCGGCCCGATCCGCCGCTACGGCGCCGCGGATCCCGAGGTGATGGTCACCTTGCTGCGCACGATCGCCCTGGTCCGGTCCGAAGCGGTCCGGCGCGACCTGCCCGGCCCACTGGAGCCGCTCGATGCCCTCACCGCTGCGACGCTCGCGACGGCGGACACCTCGACGTGGAGCGAGACCGAGATCGAGCGGTTCGAGCAGACCTCTCGCAGCTGACCTCCCCATCCGACGTTCCACGCGACGAGGCCCGCCGATCATCGATCGGCGGGCCTCGTTCAGTCGGGTGAACGGTCGGTGGTGACCGTCAGTTCAACTT
This sequence comes from Ilumatobacteraceae bacterium, assembly GCA_049593815.1. Classification (GTDB taxonomy): domain Bacteria; phylum Actinomycetota; class Acidimicrobiia; order Acidimicrobiales; family Ilumatobacteraceae; genus Sva-07. The sequence continues at coordinate 4,882 of JBAWHL010000367.1, forward strand.
GTCCTTGACCTTGTCGACGGTGTCATCGAGCTTGTCCTTGGCGTCGTCGAGAACGTCTTTGACCTTGCCGGCGGCTTCGTCTCGCTCGCCGTCACGCTTGAGGTCGTCGTTGTCGGTCAGGTCACCAGCGGCCTGCTTGATGCGTCCCTTGGCCTGGTCGGTCTCTCCACTCATGAAAATCTCCTTGGTCGTGATGATCGGGGGGAACCCGCGAGCCAGAGGAGTACCCGGCGTGGGGCGTTTCAAACGCCGATCACTTGCTGATGAGCGTGACCACCGTCGACACGTCGTCGCCGTCGGCGTAGCTGTTGACCGAGACGCTCCATTCGGTGCTCTCGTAGACGCTCGAGACGGTGTCGCCGCTCTCGTACGTCGACGTGCGCTCGAGACCGATGCCCTCGAGCATGGTCGCGTAGGCGTCGTGGAAGCCTGGTTCGGTCCTGCCCGTGACCGAGATGACGAACCCATCTCCGCCCGACTGCATCGACGAGGTGATGTCGCTCATCGCCTCCGGCCTGGGGATCTCACCCGGCCACTCGTCGGGAATTCCCGCGCCGGAGTTGAGGCTGAACTCGCCGTCTTCACTCTGGATGTTGAAGTCTCCGTCTTCGCTGGCGTTGCCGGTGATCACCTCCCCGTCCTGATCGGTCACGACGAAGTTGCCGTCTTCGTCGATGGTCATCGAGCCTTCGCCGGTGTCGATGGAGAAGCCGCCGTCACCGTTGAGGTCGAGATCGATGTCGCCGCCCGTCTGTGATTCGACGAGCTGCTCGATGCCGGTCTCGGTGGCCTTGCCGCACGAGCTGAGCGCCAGCGTTCCGAGGGCGAGCGCCACGCCGAGCCGCGTGAGGCGGTGGGCTGGGGAAGGGGAGTCAGTGATCATCACGAAACTGTAGATCGCGATCGACGAGCCGTGATACCCGTATCCGCACCTTTTCCACGGCCCCAGTGCACCCCTGGCCGCACGTGCCGAGGTGGCGCCGGGGTGCGAGAACGCGGTCGGGGCCGGCGGATCTGGCACATTGGGGTGATGAGTGGACCGCTGCGCCTGACCTTCGTCCAGTCGGCCAGCCGGGTCGACCAGTTGCCCGAGGCCTCGGCCGAAGTGGCGTTCGTCGGTCGTTCCAACGTCGGCAAGTCATCGCTCGTCAACGCCCTCGCGAATCGCAAGCAACTCGCGCGGGTGTCCAACACGCCCGGCCGCACTCAACTGATCAACATGTTCGAGGTCGCCGGCAATCGGACGGAACCGGGCACGTTGGTCGACCTGCCGGGGTACGGCTTCGCCAAGACCTCCAAGGCGATCAAGCGGGACTGGCCGGAGATGATCGAGGGGTATCTGCTCGAACGTGAGCACCTGGCGATGGTCTACGTATTGGTGGACGGCGTGATCGGACCGACGCCGCTGGACACGCAGATGCTCGACTGGCTTCGCTACAACGGTGTGCCGCACACGGTGGTCGCAACGAAGTTCGACAAGGTCAAGTCGTCCAAGCGAGCGACGCGCAAGAAGGAGTTGTCGGCCCGCAGCCAACTGGATCCGGGTGACATCGTGTGGGTGAGCTCCACCAAGGGCGACGGAATCGACACGCTGCGGGCGCTCGTTCGGACCTGGGTGGGCTGAGTCGTTTAGCGTCGGGGCATGCCTGCTGTCGCCATGCCTGACGTCTCCATCACCGGGACGGGGCTCTTCACGCCACCGGAGTCGATCAGCAACGCGGAGCTGGTGGCCTCGCTCAGCGAGTCGGCATTGAAGTGGAATGCGGAGCACGCCGAGGAGATCGCGAGTGGCGACGTCGCCGAGCGTGCACTGCCCGTCGAGGAGTTCATCGTCAAGGCATCGGGCATCAAGTCGCGCTATGTGATGGAGAAGTCGGGCGTCCTCGACCCGGCCAGGATGCGGCCTCGCCTCGAGACTCGGTCCGAGGACCAGCTCGGGATCCAGGCCGAGATGTCGGTGCCCGCCGTGCTCGACGCACTGGCCCAGGCGGGCCGGGAGCCGTCCGACGTCGATGCGATCATCGTCGGCTGTTCCAACCTGCAGCGCGCCTACCCGGCGGTCGCCATCGAGATCCAGGACGCGCTCGGGGCACAGGGATGGGGGTACGACATGAACGTCGCGTGCTCGTCCGCGACGTTCTCGATCCAAGCGGCGGTCGACGCGCTGCGCAACGGCTCGGCCGACTGTGTCGTGGTCGTGAACCCCGAGATCACATCGGGGCACAACAACTTCGAGTTGCGCGACTTCCACTTCATCTTCGGCGACGCGTGCACGGCGCTGGTGCTGGAACGCTCCGACGACGCCGTGGCGCCGGTGCAGTGGAAGGTCCTGGGGACGAAGCTCGTCACGAAGTTCTCCAACAACATCCGCAACGATCAGGGCTTCCTCAATGCGTCGGAGGTGAACGAACGCGAGGCGCACGAACTCGTCTTCCGGCAGAACGGCCAGATGGTGTTCCGCGAGGTCTGCCCGATGGTCGCCGCCCACATCACCGATCACCTCGCGCAGCTCGATCTCGATGCGGCCGCGGTTCGCCGGTTCTGGCTGCACCAGGCCAATCTGAAGATGAACCAGCTGATCGCCAAGGGGGTGCTGGGGCGCGTTCCGACCGACGACGAGGCACCCGTCATCCTCGACGAGTTCGCCAACACGAGTTCGGCGGGCTCGGTGATCGCCTTCCATCGTCATCGCGAGGACCTCGCGAGTGGCGACATCGGGGTGCTGTGCTCGTTCGGTGCGGGCTACTCCGTCGGCAGCATCGTGCTGCAGCGCACCTGACGGCCACGTCGTGACACCGGTTGTGTCATCGGGCACGTCCGGGAGGAATCAGGTGAATCTGCTGGAGTGTTCGGTGACACTTGTCGATCATGAACACGATGACCTCCGATCCTGCCACGTCGACCGTGCCGGCCGAACCGTCCGCCTGGGCCCGCCTCGGTCGCTTCGGGTTTCGGCGTCGCTGGTTGGTGCTCGGGTCGTGGCTGGCGATTCTCGTCACCGTGTTCGTGCTCGTCGGCACGATCGGCGCATCGAGCGACAGTTCGTTCTCGATTCCCGACTCGGAGTCGAAGTCCGGCTTCGACACGCTCGACGAGTACTTCGGCGGGTTCGGTTCCGGGATGTCCGGGACGATCGTCTTCAAGGCCGATGCCGGCGTCGACGATCCCGAGGTCGAAGCCGCGATGACCGAGCTGTTCGACGAGGTCGCGCAGCTCGAGGGTGTCACGCTCACCAGCCCGTACACGCCTGAAGGTCGAGAGCGCGGGCTCGTCGCGACGGACGGTCCGCTGGCCGGTCAGGTCGCGTATGCCCAGATCGATCTCGCCGAGAACATCACCGAGGTGGAGTCGACCGAGATCGGCGCCGAGATCTCCGACGCCATCCCGAGCGACGTCGACGGTCTCCAGGTGGAGATCGGCGGACAGGCGTTGGGCGAGTTCGAACCGCCGGAGTCCGAACTGATCGGCCTTGCCTTCGCCATCGTCGTGCTCATCCTCGCGTTCGGTTCCGTGCTCGCCATGGGCCTGCCGATCGGCGTCGCGCTGTTCGGCGTCGGCATCGGCGCCGGCATCATCACACTGCTGTCGAACGTGATGTCGGTTCCCGACTTCGCCACGACCCTCGGTGCGATGATCGGCCTGGGTGTCGGCATCGACTACGCCCTCTTCATCGTCACCCGATTCCGTGAAGGGCTCAAGGCCGGACAGTCACCGGAGGACGCGACCGTGACAGCGATCGACACCGCCGGTCGCGCGGTCGTGTTCGCCGGGTTCACCGTGGTCATCTCCCTGCTCGGCATGTTCATCATGGGACTGGCGTTCATCAACGGCCTCGCCACCGGTGCCGCCGTCACGGTGATGGTCACGATGATCGCCTCGGTCACGTTGCTGCCGGCGTTCCTCGGGTTCGCGCAGCACAAGGTCGAGGTGACCCGTTGGCGAGGCATCATTGCTGCCGGTCTCGTCGCCATTGCCCTGCTCGGTGTCGGCCTCGGAATCCAGCCGCTGCTCGTCGGCGCGCCGATTGCCGTGGTGGTGCTGCTCGCGTCCGTCGCCTTCGCTCCGTTGCGCAAGGAACTGCCGCGCCGCAAGGAGAAGCCGCTGCGCCAGACGTTCGCCTATCGCTGGAGTCGTTTCGTTCAGGACAATCCCTGGTCGGTGGCGATCGGGACGACGACGCTGCTCGTCGTGTTGTCGATCCCGGTGCTCGGATTGCGCCTCGGCTTCAGCGACGAGAGCAACTTTGCCGAGGGAACGACGACGCGCGAGGCGTACGACCTCACCAGTGAGGCGTTCGGCGCCGGCGCCAACGGTCCGCTGATCCTGACTGCTGAGGTGTCGGGGCCGCAGGACGCTCCGGTGCTGCTCGGGCTCGTGGAGACCCTCAACTCCACCGATGGGATCGCCAGCGCGGTGGGCCCGATCCCGAACACGCCGGGCGATCCGACATCCGCCTCCGCCGTGATCATCCAGGTGACGCCCACGACGGGTCCGCAGGACGCCGCGACGACCGATCTCGTGTCGACGCTGCGCGACGACGTGGTCCCCGCGGCGGTCGAGGGCTCCGATCTCGTGGTCAACGTCTCGGGTTCCGTCGCCGCGAACATCGACTTCAGCACGTATCTCGCCGAACGTCTGCCGATCTTCTTCATCGCCGTGCTGACGCTGTCGTTCCTCTTGCTGATGATGGTGTTCCGCTCGCTGCTGGTGCCGCTGAAGGCGGTCATCATGAACATGCTGTCGATCGGCGGTGCCTACGGCATCGTCGTCGCCGTGTTCCAGTGGGGGTGGTTCGCCGGTCTGTTCAACACCGCAGGTGGCCCGATCGAGCCGTTCCTGCCGATGATGATGTTCGCCATCGTGTTCGGCC
>JBAWHL010000368.1:0-13272 GCA_049593815.1 Ilumatobacteraceae bacterium
GGCATGTACAGCGTCGCGACGTACAAGATGCTGGGAGCGATCGACCTCGACGGTCTCGACTGGCTGCCGGTGCTGGCGCTGGTCGGCGCGCTGGTCGCGTGGACGGTCACGTTCGTCGGGCTGGTCCATCATCTCGTCACGCGTCGAACGTTGAGCGCCGACGCCGCCCGAATACCGTGAGGCCGTGCCCCACGACGTTCTCACTCCAGTCGACATCCCGTTCTGGGTCGAGGCGACGGCGATCGTCGCCGGCGCGGCTGCCGGATCGCTCCGGGCCGTCCGGGAACACTTGGCCATCTCGGGCGTCGTGGCACTCGCCGTGGCGTTGGGGCTCGGTGGCGGTGTCATCCGCGACACGCTGATCCAGTCGGGAACCCCGGTTGCGTTCACCGACTCGTGGTTCCTGCCGATCGCGCTGCTCACGAGCGTTCCGGTGCTGCTGTTCGCTCACCTGTTGTCACGCCTCGAACGCGTCGTGTTCAGCGTCGACGCGCTCGCCATCGGGCTCTACAGCGTGATCGGCGCGGACAAGGCGCTCCAGTACAACATTCCGCCGGTCGGAGCCGCGCTGATCGGCGTGCTCGCCGGGACCGGGGGATCGCTGCTCGCCGACCTCGCGGTCGGTGTGCCGCCCGTGCTCTTCCGCCCGGGCCTGCTCCTCGGCGTGGCCTCCGCGTTCGGCACGAGCCTCTACGTCGCTGGGGTCTGGTTCACCGACGCACGCGCGGCGTTCTTCCTGCTCGGCGTGTTCGTCGTGACGACGCTGCGCATGATCTCGATCTTCACCGGGTGGGGCGTCGGTTCGGCCCATCAGCTGGCCGAGCGGAGCGAAGCGATGTTCGGCCGCCTTCCCAACTGGCACGAACTCCAACGCGACAACGGCGGATCTCTCTTCCGCCGCAACCGCCCCACCTGACCGGTGGGTCAGAAGGTGACGGGGACGGAGCGGGGGCCGCGGACCTGGCCGCCGGCCCAGGTGATGGCGGCGTTGTCGGCCAGACGGAAGTCGGGAATGCGCTGCAACCAGGTCTCGATCGCGACCCGGAGTTCCATGCGGGCGAGGTTCGACCCGGCGCAGCGGTGGATGCCCACACCGAACGCCACGTGGCGGTTGTGGGTGCGGTCGAGGATCACCTCGTCGGGTCGCTCGAACGCTTCGGGGTCGCGGTTGGCCCCTGGGAAGTTGAGCAGCACCTTGTCGCCTGCCTTCACCGGACAGCCGGCGAGTTCGACGTCGTCGGTCGCGATGCGCGCCATGGTGACAGGGGAGTAGGCCCGCAACAGCTCCTCGATCGCGAGCCCCATGATCTCGGGCTCGGCGATCAGCCGCTGTGCGTCAGCGGGATGCGTGGCGAGGTGGAGCATCGACGCGCCGATCGACGACCACGTCGTGTCGACGCCGGCGATCAGCGTCAGTGCGGCAATGCCCATGATGTCGAGATCGTCGACCGGGGCGCCGTCGACCTCCGCGTGCAGCAGTTCGCTGATGAGGTCGTCGCCAGGGTTCTCACGTCGGACGGCGAGTTCGCCCATCAGGTACTCGGCGATGCCGTCTCGGCCACGGGCGCTGCGCACCTCGTCGTGCGCGTACTGCAACACGTCGCTCACCCAACCGGTGAAGGTGTCGGAGAGTTCGTCGGGCACCCCGAGCACCTGGGCGATGATGCGCACGGGGATCTGCTCGGCGTAGTCCTTGGCGGCGTCGGCCGAGCCGTTCTCGATGAAGCCGTCGATCAGGCGATTGCACAGGTCGCGCGTCATCGGCTCGTAGGAGTCGACCCGGGTGTGGGAGAACCAGGGCAGGAGCAAGCGGCGCGCCCAGGTGTGCTTGGGTCGGTCGGCGTCGATCGGCGGCAGCGGCAACTCGATCGGAGCCGGCGGGCGCTCGTCCTCACCGAACGACAACACCCCGACATCGCTCGAACTGAAGTGGTCGAGGTCGTGGGCGACGGCGGCAACGTCGGCGTAGCGCGTCGGCAGCCACGAGCCGCCCCAGCGATTGGAGTGGGCGACGGGACACTGCTCGCGCAGATCGTCCCAGACCGGGTACGGGTTGGCGACGTACTCGTCGTCCAAGATGTCGTAGTCGGTCTGCCAGTCGGTGATTCGTTCCGTGTTCCCCATGGACCGACGTTACGCCACGACGCCAGGGCCGCTGTGCACGGGGGCCTACGATCGTCGGATGCTCGACGCACAGCTCAAGCCCCTCCTCGATGCCATGAACGCCGCAGCGGTCGACGCCCCGCCGAATCCGTCGACGCAGGAGCGGCGTGACGCGTACCTCGCGCTCGCCAGCGTTGCCGGACCAGGACCTCAGCTCGACCACGTCTCGGACCGGGTCATCCCCGGCCCGGCCGGCGACATCCCGATCCGGGTCTACCGCAACGACGGGTCGACCGGCATCTTCGTGTTCTTCCACGGTGGCGGTTGGGCGATCGGCGACCTCGACACGCACGACGAGGTCTGCCGCCAGCTCGCGGCCCAGAGTCGCGCCTGCGTCGTCGCGGTCGACTATCGCCTGGCTCCCGAGCACGTGTTCCCCGCAGCCGTCGACGATTCGTGGGCGGCACTCGAGTGGATCGCCGGGCATCGGACAGAATTCGGTGCGGACGACGCGAAGATCGTCGTCGGCGGTGATTCCGCCGGCGGGAACCTGTCGGCGGTGGTTGCGCTCATGGCCCGCGACAGCGGGCTCGAACTCGCCGGACAGCTGCTGGTGTACCCCGGCACCGACATGGCCGACGACAGTCCGTCGATGACCGAGAACGGCACCGGCTACTTCCTCGACCTCGAGACCATGACGTGGTTCATGGAGCAGTACTCGGCTGATCCGACCGACTGGCGGGCCTCGCCGATGCTCGCCGACGCACACGCCGGGGTCGCTCCGGCGCTCGTGCTGACCGCTGGGTTCGACCCGTTGCGGGATCAGGGAGCGGCGTATGCGCGGACGTTGGCGTCCGCTGGCGTCGAGGTGACCCACACGAACTACGACGGCCTGACGCACGTGTTCTTCCAGCTCGGCCCGCTGTGTGCGACCGCCGCTGACGGTGTCGCTCAGGTCGCCGCGTACGCGGCGTCAGCGCTCGCCTGAGTCGTTCGGCCCGCCGGTCGCGTACGCCTCGACGATCGGCGCGAGCTCCGTCGGCGACGCGCCGTGCATGATGACGGCGTCCGCGCCGAGGTGCAGCTGACCGCGCACCGCCGCCGCACAGTCGTCGGCACTGCCGGTTGCTGACGGAGCGAGCCACTCGTCGGGAATGAGCGTGCCGATGTGTTCGAGTTGCTCGGTCGTCGCGACCACGTCGATGGCTCCACCGATCCCCGAGACCATCTCGTCGGCGCGGAACCGGCGCAGAACGTCGGGGTCCCATCGGTTCGTGTCGACGAGCAGGTCGCCGTAGGCCTGCAGGTAGGTGGCCAAACGGCCGATGGTCTTCTTCAACCGGAGTGGTTCGGGCAGGTGGTCGCCGATCGTGGCGAAGCACGACCAGACGGTCACACTCGCCGGATCGCGCCCGGCGCGCTCGGCGGCGTTCTTGACGGTGCGGACGCATCGTTGCAGCGTCTCGTCGGTGAAGTACGTGTGCAGGATCACGTGGTCGAAGGCGCGACCGCCGAGTTCGAGCGAGTTGGGCCCGAAGGCGACGAGACCGAGCGGGATGTCCTCGTCGAACGTCGGATCGAGGCGCAGCACGGGGTACCGACCGATCGGTCCGTCGTGGCCGATGATCGTGTCGCCGTGCCAGAGTCGGCGCATCACCTCGGTGAAGTCCTCCATCTGCGCGGTCGTGATCCGGGGGATGCCGTACGCGTCGAACATCGGCGCGATCCCGCGCCCGATGCCGAGCACGAACCGTCCGCCGGTCAGGCGGTGCATCGTGGTGGCGTACGACGCGGTGACGATCGGGTGGCGGGTGTTGTGGTTGGTGGCACCGGTGATGATCTGGAGGTTCGTCGACGCCACGGCGGCGGCCCCGGACAGGGTCACCGCTTCCTTGACGTTGAAGCGCTCGCTGATGAACACCGATCCGAGACCGAGCTGTTCGGCCATCTGGATCTCGTCGACGAGGTCGCGAGGGTTCTGCGCGCCGCCAGCGAGTGTGTAGAAGCCGAGTTCGGGGAAGCGAGCGGGGCTCATGGCACCATCAGCGCCGGTGTCAGGCCACGAATGAAGACAGCAGCACGGATGAGTGCATCGTCGGCCTCGGGCATGAAGCGGGCGAACGCCTGATACACGTGCCACATGCCGTCGGCGAGGTCGAGGGTGACGTCGACGCCGGCGTCGCGTGCGGCGTCGGCGAGTCGGGTCGAGTCGGAGAGCAGGATCTCGTCCATGCCGGTCTGCACGAGCATCGGCGGCAGCCCAGCGAGATCGGCGAACAGCGGGGAGACCCCGGGGTCGTCGAGCGGTGTGTCGCCGGCGTAGAGCAGCCCGGCGTCGACCAGTCGGGAGCCGTCGAGCATCGGGTCGAACTCCTGACGGGTGGTGACCGATTCTCCGGACCCGGTGAGATCGGTCCACGGCGACATCAGGTACAGCGCGCCGGGCAGGGGATCGCCGGCGTCACGCAGCGCGCACGCGGTCGCCAGCGCTGCGCCGCCGCCTGCGGAGTCGCCGGCGATGGTGACGAGCGCCGGGTCGATGTCGGCGACGAGCGCTCGATAGGCGGCGACACAGTCGTCGATCGCGGCCGGGTGGACGTGCTCGGGGGCGAGGCGGTAGTCGATCACCGTCGCCGTGGCCGAAGCCCGCTTGGCGAGGTTCGCGACCATCGCGATGTGACTCTTGGGTGAGCCCGTGACGTACGCGCCACCGTGGATGTAGAGGATGTGCCGAACCGGTTCGACGGCGGTCGGAGTGGCGACGATCGCCGGGATCCCGCCGACGGTCGTGTCGACGTAGTCGACCTTGCGGGGACGGGGGAGGCGGTCCAGCTGGTCCATTCGCTTGCGCGAGGCCGCTGTCGTCATCTCCGGGCCCGACGCGGTCTTGGCGACGGATCTGCGAGCGATACGGGCACGTCGGCTGGTCGGCATGGTCGATGACACTACGACCCCGTCCGCGGTCAGCCCGAGTTGCGCAGCCCGGTCGCGATGGCGTTGATCGACAGCTGGATGCCCCGCTCGACGAGCTCGTCGTGGTCGCCGTCGCGGAAGCGACGGAGCATGTCGACCTGCATCACGTGCAACGGATCGAGGTACGGGTATCGGTTCTGGAGACTGCGAGCGAGGAGCGGATTGTCCGCCAGCGGTGTGGGCGATCCCGTGATCCGGCGGTGCCATTCGATGGTGCGTTCGTGCTCCGCGACGATCGCCCCGAAGATCTCGTTGCGCATCGTGTCGTCGTCGACGAGGACGTCGGCGTAGCGGCGACCGATCTCGATGTCGGTCTTGGCGAGCACCATGCCCATGTTGTCGAGCGCGGCGCGAAAGAACGGCCAGTCTCGGTACATGCGTCCGAGCAGGTCGATGCGTTCGGCGGACGAACCTGCGGTCACGAACGATTCGATCGCCGAACCCACGCCGAACCAGCCAGGCAGCATCAGTCGGCACTGGGTCCAGCCGAACACCCATGGAATCGCCCGCAGATCTTCGATGGCCGTGGACGTCGTCCGCGACGCGGGGCGGCTGCCGACGTTGAGGGTCGCGATCTCGTTGGTCGGGGTGATCAGACGGAAGAACGACGCGAACCGGTCGTCGCCGTAGACCAGCTCGCGGTAGGCGGTGAACGCCCCAGCGGAGAGCTCGTCCATGGCGGGAGCGAAGGCCGGGTCGAGCCCGTCATCGTGCGGCGTGGTGACCGACGCTTCGAGCGTGGCGGCGAGCAACGTCTCGAGGTTGCGGCGCGCCATGGCGGGGTTGGAGTACTTCGCGGCGACGATCTCCCCCTGCTCGGTGAGACGGATCGACCGGTTCACCGAACCCGAGGGCAGCGCCAGGATGGCCTGATACGAGGGCCCGCCCCCGCGGCCGACGCTGCCACCGCGTCCGTGGAAGAACCGCAACCTGACCCCGGCGGCGGCCGCCACCGCCGTGAGCGCGGCCTGTGCCGACGACAGGTTCCACTGTGAGCAGAGGTATCCGCCGTCCTTGTTCGAGTCGGAGTAACCGACCATCACCTCCTGGCGGTTGCCGCGTGACTGGACGATGCCCTGGTACAGCTCGTTCCCGAACAGGGCCGACATCACGTCTGCGGAGCGATGGAGGTCGTCGATCGTCTCGAACAACGGCACGATGTCGAGCAGCGACTGCGCTCCACCGGTCGTGGACGCTGCCTCGACCAGCCCGACCTCCTTGAGCAGGATCGCTGCTTCGAGGACGTCGCTGGCGTCGTGGGTCATCGAGATCACGTAGTGGGGGACGATGGAGCGCCCGATGCGTCGGACCGCGTGCGCGGCGACTTCGAGGATGTCGAGTTCGGACGTCGTCTCGTCGCCGTACCGCGCCAGAGGGTGCCGCAGCGGGCGCGGGGAGCGCAGCTCGGAGCTGAGCAGTGCGACCCGTTGGGTCTCGTCGAGCGAGAGGTAGTCGTCGCAGACGGCTGCCGCCCGGAACAGGTCGGCGACGACCCGCTCGTGCACGGCGGAGTTCTGCCGCATGTCGAGTCCGCACAGGTGGCCACCGAACGTGGCGAGGCTCCGCCGCACGGGCTCGACCATGCTGTCGGCGATCACATCGGCCCCGTGCCCGCGCAGTGATTCGATCACCGTGGTCAGGTCGGCGAGCGCCTCGTTGGTCCGTCCGTATGCGGGGCGTGGCGCATCCGGCAGTGGCAGCGGGGGGTCGGCGTCCGGGTCGAGCACCTCGACGGCGAATGCATGGAGACGGGCATGCATGCCGCGCAGCGCTCGGCGATACGGCTCGTCGGCGCGGAAGGGCGACTCGTCGCCCGATGCCTCGGCGAGGGCCAGGAGCTCCGGTGACGGGGTCACGAGGCGATCGGTCATCGACAGCGAGCGCGACAGGGAGTGGAGCGCTTCGAGGTGATGGTGGAGGGCGGTCTCGACCTGCCGATCGATCGCGAACCGCATGACGTCGGCGGTGACGAAGGGGTTGCCGTCGCGGTCGCCACCGATCCATGAGCCCATGGTGATCGCATGGGTGGTGTCGACGTCGACGTCGGTCGCCGCGTGGACGTCGCGGGCCAGGTCATCGGTCAGCGCCGGAATCACCGCGAAGAGGCTCGAGCCGTAGTAGCGGATCGCCTCGTTGATCTCGTCGCGAACTCGCAGCTTCGACAGCCGGAGGAGCGCGGTCTGCCAGAGCACGAGCACGTGGACCGCGAGCTGATCGTCGACCTCGGCGCATGCCGCGGTGTCGTCGCGCAGCCGGCTCCGCTGGTTGAGGAGCTTCGTGATCTCGTCGAGCACCTCGAGCACGGTCTTGCGCCGCACCTCGGTCGGGTGTGCCGTGATGACGGGGCTGACCTGCAGCCCGCCGACCGTCTCGGCGAGGACCGCGGGGTCGACGCCAGCGGCACGCAGTCGTTCGATCGTCGCCGGCAGGCTGCCGCGCTGTGCCGGATCGCCCACCGCTCGGTGATGTCGGGCGCGACGTTCGACGTGGACGTCCTCGGCGGTGTTCGCGAGCAACGAGAGCCAGTCGAACGCGCGGAGCACGGAGAGCTGCTGGCCGAGCGAGCGTTGACCGAGCAGCGATCGGATGTCGGCAACGGTGCTGCGACCGGCGCGATGCCCGTCGACGGCGGTGCGCCGCACCTGTTCGACGAGCTCGAAGGTGTCGGACCCGTCGGTGGCACGGATCGCGTCGCCCAACAGCCGACCCAGGAGACGGATGTCGTCGCTCAGCGCTTCACTGGGATCTTCCGGGACAACGGCGAGATCCGACATCCAGTCAGTCAATCGCGCTCGCCGTCGCGCTTCAACCGCCACAATGGACCAATGCGCGTCGTGTTCGTCACCGCCGAGTTGGCACCGGTCGCCACCGTCGGTGGTCTCGCGGCGGCCGCCGCCGGGCTCGGTGGTGAGCTGCGCCGTCTCGGCGTCGACGTCGAACTGGTGATGCCCGACTATGGCGACGTGGTTCTGGACGGGGAGTCGACGATCCAGCTCGACGTGCCCGAGTGGGTCGGGGCGGCATCGATCCGCGTCGGTCAGCACCCGGTCGCCGGGCGGCTGCACCTCGTCTCGGTGCCGGGGATGGCCCGACCGCATCCGTATCTGCAGGCCAACGGTGAGGGATGGCTCGACAACAGCGACCGGTTCCTGCGTTTCTCCGCTGCCGTCGCCGCGTACGTCGCACTCGACCCGCCCGACGTGTTGCACCTCAACGACTGGCACACCGGTGCGACGTTGGCGGCGCTGGTCTCACCGCCTCCGACGGTGATGTCGATCCACAATCTGGCGTATCAGGGCGTGAGCGAGGCCGCATGGCTCGCTCGGCTCGGCCCGCGCTCGGAGCACTACGAATGGTGGGGCGACGTCAACCCGCTGTCGGGTGCGCTTGCGCTCGCGGATCGGATCGTGGCCGTGTCGCCCAACTACGCGACCGAGATCGTGACGCCCGAGAGCGGGTTCGGTCTGGACGAGGCGCTCCGGAGTCGTGGCGACCATCTGATCGGCATCCTCAACGGCATCGACACCGACGTGTGGAACCCGGAGACCGATGCGCTGATCGCGTCGCAGTTCACGGCCCGGACACTCGCCGCGCGCGGCGCCAACCGGACGGCGTTGCTCGAACGGGTCGGGCTGCCGGTCGACGACCTGCCGCTGGCGACCGTGGTGACGCGCCTCACCCACCAGAAGGGCATCGACCTGATCGCTCCGCTGATCCCGCTGCTCGAGCAGATCCCGATGCGACTCGCCATCCTGGGGTCGGGCGATGCCGGCCTCGCCGAGCGACTCCACCAACTGGCGAGCGAGCATCCCTCGTCCTTCGCGTTCGTCGAGGGCTACGACGAGTCGCTCTCCCACCTGATGTTCGCCGGCGCGGACCTCTACCTCATGCCGAGCCGCTTCGAACCGTGTGGGCTCACTCAGATGCAGGCGATGCGGTACGGCGCGGTGCCGATCGTGACCGCGACCGGTGGGTTGGCCGACACGGTGATCGACGTCGACGCCGATCCGCGCGGCACCGGGTTCGTCGCCGCGCACGCGACGCCCGAGGACCTGCTGGCGGCGATGTTTCGGGCGGCGCGACGCATGCGTGACCGGCGGCGGCGCGAGACGCTGCAGAGGCGAGTGATGGCGATCGATTGGTCGTGGAGCGGTCCAGCGCGTGAATATCTGTCGCTCTACGGTGAACTGGCAGGGTGACCGCGGCGACCCTGTGTACGTTGGAGGTCGATGGCTGCTGAACCCCGTGTGCTCGTGATCGTGTTGGCGGGCGGTGAAGGCAAGCGCCTCCAGCCGCTCACGAATGACCGGGCGAAGCCAGCGGTTCCGTTCGCCGGGACCTACCGGCTGATCGACTTCGCGCTCTCCAACTTCGCCAATGCCGGCTACCTGAAGATCGTGGTGTTGACGCAGTACAAGAGCCACAGCCTCGACCGCCACATCTCCCAGACCTGGCGCTTCTCGGCGATGCTCGACAACTACGTGACGCCCGTGCCGGCGCAGATGCGGCGCGGCCCGTACTGGTTCCAGGGGTCCGCTGACGCGATCTACCAGAACCTCAACCTGATCGCCGACGAGTCGCCCGACATCGTGTGCGTGTTCGGCGCCGACCACATCTACCGGATGGATCCACGCCAGATGGTCGACGAGCATCGGGAGTCGGGCGCGGGCGTGACCGTGGCGGCGATTCCGGTGCCGAAGCACGAGGCCACCGACTTCGGCGTCATCGAGGTCGACGACAGCGGCAAGATCCTGGCCTTCCACGAGAAGGTGGCGAACCCGCCGACGATGCCCGGCAACGACCAGATGTGCCTGGCGAGCATGGGCAACTACGTGTTCGACACGCAGACGTTGATCGACGTGGTCACCCCGCGGGAGAACCAGTACACCGATCTCGGCAGCCACGTGATCCCCGCGCTGACCGACGCTGGCGTGGCCCGCGTCTACGACTTCTCAAAGAACATCGTGCCTGGTCAGGACGAACGTGAGAAGGGCTACTGGCGCGATGTCGGAACGCTGGATTCGTTCTTCCACGCCAACATGGACCTCATCGCCCCGGTGCCCATCTTCAACCTCTACAACGAGAAGTGGCCCGTGTTCACCTCGCGCCGAGCGCTGCCGCCGGCCAAGGTGTCACGCGGTCATGGCGGGGAACCGTCGTTCGTCGACGGCAGCCTGCTGTGTCAGGGGTCGATCGTGTCGGGCTCGCACGTCGAGCGTTCGATCATCGGTCCGGGTGCGTTCATCGACCACGACGCGCACGTGACCGACTCGATCATCTTCCCCGACGTGCGCATCGGCCCGGGGGTTCGCTTGCATCGCTGCATCGTCGACAAGAACGTCGTCGTGCCCGCCTGGACGCGCATCGGCCTCGAGGCGGCTGCCGACCGGGAGCAGTTCACGGTCAGCGACGAAGGCGTCGTCGTCATCGAGAAGGGCCGCGACCTCACGAACCGCTGAGGGGTGACGATCATGCGGGTCGGTACTCGACCTGCTCGGCGAATCGCTACAGGAGCTCGGTGGGGGTTCGGTCTCGGGGACCGGTGAAGGGGAGGGCGATGTCGGTGGCGTCGTGCGCGGCCGACCAGTGGGTGGCAGCGATGACGTCGAGGACGTGGCGACCGAATCGTGACGTCGCGGGAACGGGACGTCCGGTGCGGATGTTGGTCCAGAACCGCTTGAGTTGGGAGGAGTACCCGTAGTCGTCGACCAACGACGGGCCTCCGGGCCGGGGACCGGCGCCGAGCGGGACCGGGTCACCGTTGCGTTCGAGCGCCGGTGACGGGTACAGCTCGGCCCGCAACACGCCGCTCGCGCTCGAGGCCTGCAGATCCCAGTCGGGTGATGCCCCGGGTTGCCAGCCGACGACGATCGTCGCGACGAGGCTGGAGGCGAAGTGCAACTTCACCGTGGCGTGTTCGTGATCGGTGCCCGCATCGTTGATCAGCCCGGTCACGGAGGTGGGGGCACCGGCACCGCCCTCCGCTGCCGTGCGCAGTGCGAGCCCCACCGGATGCACGCCGAGGTCGAAGAGCGCACCGCCACCCCACTGTGGTTCGGCCGGACGCCACGTCGGCGGCGACTGGATGGCCCTGGCCGACAGGTGGGTGAGCGCGCCGAGGGTGGTGACGTCGGCGAGCAGGGTGTCGACGACCGGCGACGACACGAGGTGTTCGGAGTAGAGCACCGGTCGGCCGTACTGTTCCTCGGCGTCGACGAGGCGGTCGGCGTCGGCGAGGGTGCAGGAGACAGGCGCCTCGACGACGACGTGGTATCCCGCCGCGAGGAGTCGAATCGCGTCATCGACGTGCGCTGCCGGGGGAGTGGCCACGATCGCGATGTCGCCCTTGCGGTGTCGGAGTGCCTCGTCGAACGTGCACGTCGGCGCGCCCACGATGCGCGCCAGAGTGGCGGCGCGCTCGGCCGAACGAGACGCGACCGCAGCGACGCGCCAGTCCAGCGACTGGCAGGCGGCGGCATGGACGCTGGCGACCATGCCAGCACCCCACAACACGACGTCGGGCCGTCGAGGCGCCATGGTCAGATCAGCGTCCAGCGAGTTCGGCGACGACGGGAGCGAACGAGTCGATCTCCTCGGCCCCGATGATCACATAGCTGAACCCGTACTCCTCGCGACGGGAGAGGAGGTCCTCGACGATCTTCGCCGGGCTGCCGATGAGCGCAAACGGGGAAGCGTCGATCAGTTGCTCCTCCACGGAGATCATGTCCGAGACCGCCGCGACCTGACCGGCGCGATCGTCGGTGACACTGACGAAGAAGGTACGGATGTTCATCTCGATGTCATCGACGCGCTCACCGGCGGCTGCATGGACGATGGCCACCTTCTCGTCAACGGCCTCCTTGGTCATCGTCGCGATCGCTGCTGGTCCGATCACGCCGGCGTCGAGTGTTCCGTTGACACCCACGATGTCGGCTTCCCGAGCAGCGATGCCCAGCACGCGAGGACCGCCACCACCGATCAGGATCGGAGGACACGGGGCCTGCACCGGCTTGGGAAGCCCGTCGTAGCCGGAGATCGTGTAGTGCGAGCCCTGGAAGTCGAAGGGGCCGTCACCCATCGCACCACGAATCACGGCGAGCCCTTCGACGAATCGGTCGATTCGGACGCCCGGACGGTCGTAGGGAATGCCGAGCTGTTCGTAGTCGGACACCATCCACCCCGCGCCGAGCCCGATCTCGACCCGACCGTCGGACAGCACGTCCATGGTCGCCAACTCCTTGGCCAGGATCGCTGGATGCTTGTAGTCGTTGTCGAAGACGAGTGCGCCGGCGCGCAGCGTGGTCGTGGCATCGAGCACAGCCTGCAGGGCGGGCATCGGGGCGAGCTGACCCGTGAAGTGATCGGGCATCGTGGCGACCGCGTAGCCCAGCGACTCGAGACGGCGACCGGTCTCTGCCCATCCTCGAGCGTCAGGAGCCGTGCTGAGCTGCACCCCGAATCGGAAGGGCTTGATGGGGAAACGACTGCTGGGCATGCGGGGAACGTAGCCGATGGCACGCCCGCCCTGCCGTCCGCGGGCGTGTCACCACCAGTATCGTCGTGGCCACTGTGCGTCTGCTCGGCTTCATCCCCAGATTGCTGCTCATCGTGGGAGCAGGAGCCCTCCTGGTCACCGCCACGGTGGTCGGAGTGGCGCCGCGCGTCTGGTCGACAGCGAATGCGCACGAGGAACTGCCGGTGAAGTTGCCCGACTTCGAGCCGTTGGCGCAGCGCAGCTACGTCTACGACGTCAAAGGGCAGGAGATCGCGCTCTTCGAACTCGAGAACTCCCAGCCGATCGACTACGAAGACATCCCTCCAGCGGTGATCGACGCGTTCCTCGTCGTCGAGGACAAGGAGTTCTTCACCCACGACGGGATCAACGTCCGCAGCCTGGTACGAGCCACGTTGTCGAACTTCGCGTCCGACGCACCGCAGCAGGGTGCGTCGACGATCACGATGCAGGTCGTCAAGAACGACTACCTCGCCGGGCTCGAACGCGACGGTCGGTACAAGCTGCTGCAGATGCACTACGCACGCATGCTCGAGAAGGAGAAGACCAAGGAGGAGATCCTCACCCGGTATCTCAACACGGTCTTCTTCGGGAACAACGCCTACGGCATCGAGGCGGCCTCGGAGACGTACTTCGGCAAGACCGCTCTCGACCTCAGCTTCGTCGAGGCAGCGTTCCTTGCC
>JBAWHL010000369.1:0-12466 GCA_049593815.1 Ilumatobacteraceae bacterium
CGCGGCCACCTTCTTGTTGACCATCTCGTCGGTCTCGCCGAAGATCTCTCGTCGTTCGGAGTGACCGACGATCACGTAGTCGACGTCGAGCTTGGCGAGAAACGACGGCGCGACCTCGCCCGTGAACGCTCCCGATTCCTCGAAGTGGCAGTGCTGCGCCCCGACGGCGAACTCGAACTGTTCGGTCTGGATGACGGTCTGCACCGAACGGATGTCGGTGAACGGTGGATGGATGCTGACGTCGACGTCCTCGAGCGTCTCCTTCGGCACCAGGTAGTGGAGCTTCTGCACGGTCTGGATCGCCTCGAAGTGATTGAGGTTCATCTTCCAGTTGCCGGAAATGAGCGGCCGTCGTTTCATGATTGGCTCGTCCTCACGATGGGTCGGTGATGGGGTACTGCTGGTCGGACTCGCGCCAGACTTGGTCGCTGGCGCTCCCGGCGCCGGCCACTCATGATGTGCCCTTTCGGAGTGCTGCGAGGCCCGGCAGGTCGCCGTTCTCGAGGAGTTCGAGGCTGGCGCCGCCGCCGGTCGAGACGTGGTCGACCTCGTCGTCGAGACGGAACTGCGCGAGCGCCGCTGCCGAATCGCCGCCACCGACGACCGTGAAGGCCTTGGTGTCGGCCATCGCCTGAGCGACCGTCCTGGTTCCCGACGCGAACCGCTCGTCCTCGAACATCCCCATCGGGCCGTTCCAGAAGACCATGCGTGCATCCATGATCACATCGGTGAACGCGGCAGCCGAGCCCGGACCGATGTCGAACCCCTTGGCGCCGTCGGGGAGCCTCGTCCCGAAGGTGGCGAACTCGCCGTTCGGTCCCGTTCCCGTGATGTCGTCGGGGAGGTGAATGGTCTTGCCGTTCTCCCGTGCCTCCGCCAACAGCCGTGTGCACGTGTCGACCTGATCCGGTTCGAACAGCGAATCACCGATCGGCTTGCCCTGGGCGGCGAAGAACGTGAAGCACATCGCACCGCCGATGATCAGGCCATCCACGACGTCGAGCAACGCTTCGACCACGCCGAGCTTGTCGGAGATCTTCGCGCCGCCGAGGACCGCGACGAACGGATGCTTGGGCTTGTTGCGCAGCCCGAGCAGCACGTCGACCTCGTCCTGCAGCAGACGCCCCATCGCCGAGGGAACGAACTGCGGCGGACCGACGATCGATGCGTGCGCACGGTGCGACGCGCCGAACGCGTCGTTGACGTAAGCATCGATGCCGTCGATGAGCGTGGCCACGAACGCCGGGTCGTTGCTCGTCTCCCCCGGGTCGAACCGGAGATTCTCCAGCAGTTCGACACCGGGAGCGAGCTCCGCGAGCCGCTCCCTGACCGGATCCATCGAGTACTGCGGATCCGGCGCCCCCTTGGGCCGTCCGAGATGACTCGCCGTCACGACGGTCGCGCCGCGTTCGGTCAGCCATTCGATGGTCGGCAACGCGGCGCGAATCCGGAAGTCGTCGGCAATCACCGTGACGCCCGAGGAGGCGTCGAGCGGCACGTTGAAGTCGGTCCGCACGAGGACGCGCTTGCCCGACAGGTCGCCGAGCTGCGACTCCAGATCCTCCAGGGTCGGCGGCGCGGTGGGGATCTCGCTCATCGTCGGTACGCGCTCAGCGCTTGACCTTGGAACCGGTGAACATGGCGAGGTCGACGAGGCGGTTGGAGTAGCCCCACTCGTTGTCGTACCAGCCGTTGATCTTCACCAGCTTGCCCATGCTCATCGTGAGCCCGGCGTCGAAGACGCACGAGTGCGGGTCGGTGACGATGTCGCTCGACACGATGGGGTCCTCGGTGTACTTGAGCACGCCCTTCAAGCTCTTCTTCGCGGCAGCGGCGAACGCGGCGTTGATCTCCTCGACGCTGGCCGCCTTCTTCAGGTTGGCGGTGAAGTCGGTGACCGAACCGGTCGGTGTCGGAACGCGCAGCGACGTGCCGTCGAGCTTGCCCTTCATCGACTGCATCACCAGCGAGGTCGCACGGGCGGCGCCGGTCGAGGTGGGGATGATGTTGATCGCCGCGGCACGCGCGCGCCGCAGGTCGTTGTGCGGGCCGTCGACGAGGACCTGGTCACCCGTGTAGGAGTGGATGGTCGTCATCAGGCCTTCGGAGACACCGAATGCGTCGTCGAGCACCTTGACCATCGGCACGAAGCAGTTGGTCGTGCAGCTGGCGTTCGAGATCACCTTGTGCTTGCTGATGCGGAAGTCCTTGTGGTTGACGCCGTAGACGAACGTGGCGTCGGCCTCGGCGCACGGGGCGGACACGATCACCAGCGGTGCACCACCATCGAGATGCGCTGACGCTGCGTCGCGGGTGGCGAAGAAGCCCGTCGATTCGACGACGACGTCGACGCCGAGGTCGCCCCACGGCAGATCGGCCGGATTGCGCTCGCTCAACACCTTGAGGGTGTCCGAGCCGGCCTTGATGCTCGACTTGGTCGCGGTCACCTTGCCGGGGAAACGCCCGAGCACGGAGTCGTACTGCAGGAGGTGGGCCATCGTGTCGATCGATCCGAGATCGTTCACCGCCACGAAGTCGATGTCGGCGCCGCTCAACTTCGCGGCTCGGAAGAAGTTGCGGCCGATGCGTCCGAAACCGTTGATACCGACTCTGACCGTCATGTCTGGGTTGCCTCCTGGGGCGTGGGGGTACGACGTGTGTTCGTGGCCGACTGTAGTGGCTGGCTCCACACCGGCTGCCAAACGGTCATGCAGGGCGTGACGCCACGAGGACGGGGTGCTCGTCGTCGGAGCGTGGCGGAACGATTCAGCGCGACAGGTCGCGGTGAGCGGCGCGCACGGCGACACCGCGCTGGCGGAGCCGGGCTGCCAGTTCTTCGGCGACGGCGACCGATCGGTGGCGGCCGCCCGTGCAGCCGATCGCGATCGTGAGGTAGCTGCGGCCTTCGCCCTGGTACTGCGGCAGCAGGGTCGACAGCATGGCGTCGAACTGGTCGACGAAGTCGGAACCGGCAGCGGTCTCGAGCACGTAGTCACGCACCTTCGGATCGTGCCCCGTGAGCGGGCGGAGAGCGTCGTCCCAGTGCGGGTTCGGGAGGAAGCGAACGTCCATCACGATGTCGGCATCGAGCGGGAGCCCGTTCTTGAAACCGAAGCTCTCGACGGCGACCTGCAGTCGCGCCTCGCGTTCGACGTTGAACGCGTGCCCGACGCGCTCTTTGAGTTGGTGCACGTTGAGATCGGTGGTGTCGATGACCAGGTCGGCGGCCGCCCGCACCGGCTCGAGCAACGACCGCTCCGCCTCGATCGACTCGACGAGCCCGTCGGTGGTGTCGGCGAGCGGATGTCGGCGTCGCGTGGCGTCGTATCGCTTCACCAGCTCCGGCGTCGCCGTGTCGAGGAAGATGATGCGTACGTCGTGCCCATCGGCGCGCAGTTCGCCGACCCGGGACAGCACCTCTGTGTGCTGGCGCCCGGCGACCAGGGCCAGGCGATCGATGTCGCTGTTGGGTTTCGCGGCCAGCTCGACGATCGTGCCGATCAACGCGGTGGGCAGGTTGTCGACGACGAACCAGCCGAGGTCCTCGAGCACGTCGGCCACGCCGGATCGACCGGCCCCCGACAATCCCGTGATGAGCACGATGTCGGCCACGCCCCCACCCTAGTGATCCCCAACCATCCCTCCCGTTCCGCCCTCCCGACCCACCCCTCACCCCCTCGCCTCCCCCTCTCGGCGATGAGCGAACGCACCACGGGCGGTGCAGCCGCTCATCGCTCGGCGGCGACGGCCCAGCACACCTCCCAGCGATGAGCGAACGCACCACGGGCGGTGCAGCGGCTCATCGCTCGGCGGGGTCAGAGCTTGCGGAGACGGAGGTAGAGGAGTCGCGGGATGGCCGCGGCTTCGGCGTACTCGAAGGCGCGATCGAGGAAGCCCTCCGGCGGGGCGGGCTCGACCATGCGTTCGAGCAACAACCCGTGTTCGGCGAGCGCATTGAGATACCGAGACAACGGGCGGTGGATGAATCGAATGAAGACGCCGAGCTCGACCTGCTCGACGGAGTCCTGCTCGACGAGGTACGGCCCGATGCGCCAGTACTGCTCGGGCGGGTCGAGCGTGTGGTCGTTGATCCACCCGCTCCCCGGCGTCTGCAACAGCGGGTGGTTGAGGAAGAAGCTGAACTGGCCGCCCGGCCGCAGCACGCGAGCGACCTCTGCGATCGCGGCGTCGACGTCGTCGATGTGCTCGAACACCAGGCAGGCGACCGCCGCGTCGAAAGAGCCATCGGCGAACGGCAACTCCGCCGCCCCGGAGCGCGCGTACGCCGCTCCCCCGCCACGTTCGTGCGCGACGCTGATCTGGTTCCACGTCGGGTCGACGCCGGCCACGACGGAGCCCGCGTCGGCGAGCAACCGGCTGATCTGTCCGTCGCCGCACCCGATGTCGAGAATCGACCCGAAGCCCGCCAGTTCGGCCGCGGCCAGCGGCAGGATCTGCTCGTCGTACTCGGGGTCGGCGCCCTCGGTGAACCCATCGATCCACCAACCGGCATGTTCTTCCCAGAGGTCGGGATCGTCGCTCACGGGTGGAGAGGTTACGGTCGACGCCATGAAGTTCTCTGTGTGGCCAAGCGCCGAACGACCCACCGCTGAAATCCTCGACGTCGCTCGGATGGCCGACACGGAGGACTGGTACGGCGTCTGGTTCGCCGATCACTACATGCCGAACACGGGCAGCGAGGACATCCAGCCCGGCGACATGCACGAGTGCTGGGCCATGCTGCCGGCGATCGCTGCGGTCACCGAGCGGGTGCGGGTCGGGTCCCTCGTCGCGCCCACTTCGGTGCACCACCCGGCGGTGCTCGCCAACCGCGCTGCGACGATCGATCACATCTCGGGCGGGCGCATGGTGCTCGGTGTCGGTGCCGGCTGGCAGATCAACGAGCACCACGCCTACGGCATCGAACTGGAAGCACCGCGGGACCGCGTCGGTCGCTTCGACGAGGCCATCCAGATCATTCGGTCGCTGCTCCACGAGGAGCGCACCGACTTCAGCGGCGACTTCTACGAGATGATCGACGCGCCGGCGGACCCGAAGCCCGTGCAGTCACCACTGCCGATCCTCGTCGGAACGGCCAGCCCGCGGATGCTGCGAATCACGGCTCGGCACGCCGACGAGTGGAATGCGTGGGGCGGCCCCGACCTCGCCGGCGCCGGGCTCGACAAGCTGCGCGTTGCCTGTGAGCAGGTCGAACGCGATCCCGACACCATCCGCAAGTCGGCGCAGGCGCTCGTGTTCCTGACCGACAACGCCCAGTTCGCCGACACGGTGCGCGGCGGTGACATGGGTGCTCGGTCGGTCGTCGGCTCGGCGTCGGAGCTCGTCGACGAGTTCGGCCGGTACGCGGAACTCGGCTTCGACGAGTTCATCGTCCCCGACTTCACCCTCGGCAACACCGCCGAGGAGCGCGCTGACCGCTTCCGGACGCTGCAGTCCGACGTGATCACCCAGATGTGACGAATGGTGCCAGGCACCACGCGTCACATCTCGCCAGATTGAACAGGTGTGACGAATCGTGCCTGGCGCGATTCGTCACACCGATCAGGCCACGTCGAGGTGGCGTCGGCGTCGGGTGATGAGGAGCAGCGCCACACCGAGCAGCAGCATGACCGGCGCCCAGCGAAGCATCATTCCGAGACCGCCACCGGTGTTCGGCAGGCCCTTCGGAGCGATCACCGTCGCGTCATCGCTGACATCGGCCACGTCGGGTCCGCCGCCGTTGACCGACGCGACGTTGACGATCTCGGTTCCTGCCGCCACGCCGGACATCGTCGTGACGATCTCCAGTGGGGATGCGCTGGCGCCTGCCGCGACCGACGCCTCGTAGGTACACGCCACGACCTGCAGCACGACCGCACACTGCCAGCCGTCACCCCTCCACGACACGAAGGAGAGCGATGCGGGCAACGCGTCGAGCAGGTTGATCGGCTCGACGGTGTCGTTCGGGCCGACGTTGGTGACCTCGAACGACCAGACCGCTGTCGATCCTGACTGCGACGCCAGGGACTTGACCAGCGCCAACTCGACGAGCGGCGCCACCCCGGCGACATCGGTCGAGGAGTTGTTGCTCAGGTCCGTGTCCGGACACGCCGCATCCATCGCCTGCACCGACGGATCGGACACGCTCACGACCGAACACCCCGGCGTGGTGACCGTTGCGGTGTTCTCCACGCTCGGCGAGGCCGCTGGGCCGACATCGGCGACGATGACCACCTCGATGACCTCGTCGACGCCGAGCGGGGCCAGCGCCTGGCAGGCGACGTTCTGGCCGGTCACCAGACATGTCATGTCGTCCGACGTGGCGCTGACCGGCGTCAACGACCCAGGAAGCGTGTCGAGCACCCGTACCGGACCGGGATCGGGGGTCGGCCCGTTGTTCGTGACCGTCAGGGTGTAGGTGATCTGACCGCCGACGGAGACCGGGTCGGCGTGCGTCTTGACGATCGCGAGATCGACGAGCGGCGGGACGACGGCGGGGTCGCTGGCCGAGTTGTTCGTCGGGTCGTTGTCGTCGGTCGGCGACGTGACCGAGGCCGTGTTCGTCACGAGCGGATAGGCGCTCGGCAGGACCTCCGCGGTCACCTCGACCGGGAACGTGGCGTCGACCGCCAGGCCGACACGCTCACACGTGACGGTCTGATCGTCGATCGAACACGAGACGTCGGCATCGGTCGACGTCGCCGTCAGCGGCGTCAGGCTGTCGGGCAGCACGTCGGTGACCGTGACCGTCTCGACGTCGTCGATCGGGCCGAGGTTGCCGACCTCGAGGGTGTAGACGATCGACTCGCCGACGGCGACCGGCTCGGCATGCGTCTTGGTGACGTAGAGGTCGACGAGCGGCGGCACCACGACGGGATCGATCGCAACGTTCGGAGTCGGATCGGGGTCCGGCTCCGTGGTGCTGCTGGTGACCTCGGCACGGTTGTCGAGACCCGGGAACGACTCGGGTTCGACGAGCACCGTCACGATGATCGGCTCCGCGTCGGCGCCAGCGGCGAGCGGTCCGTCGAGCGCACACGACACGTCGGAGTCGACGGTCGCCGAACAGTCCCACGTGGACGGATCAGCAGCACCCGCGGCGCTCACCACGGTCAGGCCCGCCGGAACCGGGTCGGTCACGACGACATCGCGTGCCTCGGAGGGACCGATGTTGTTGACCTGCAGCGTGAACTCCAGGTTCTCCCCGATGCGCACGGCACCGGCGTCATGGGACTTGACGATGCCGAGGTCGGCGAGCGTGCCGACGTCGACGGGATCGTTCGCGGTGTCGTTGTCGGGATTGGTGTCGATCGTGGGTGAATCGACCGTCGCCACGTTCACGTAGCGACCGGCGTCGAGCGGGGCGTCGATCTGCACGAGCATGTACATCGTCCCCGCCGAGGCTCCGGCGGCGAGCCCACCGGCGACCGACGAGCAGTCGACCACGTCGGGATCGGTGCCGGTTCGCACGGCGCAGGTCCACGGACCACGCACCGACACGTAGTTGAAGCCCGCGGGGAGGCGGTCTTCGACCGTCACG
This sequence comes from Ilumatobacteraceae bacterium, assembly GCA_049593815.1. GTDB lineage: Bacteria > Actinomycetota > Acidimicrobiia > Acidimicrobiales > Ilumatobacteraceae > Sva-07. The sequence goes on from JBAWHL010000369.1 coordinate 7,541, forward strand.
GTGGCGACGGCGTCGCTCGGTCCATTGTTGGTCACGCCGATGGCGAACTCGACCGTTCCGCCGGCGACGATCGGGTCGTCGATGTCGACGGGATGCGTCTTGGTGATGCCGAGATCGGCGTCGGCGACGATGGTGACCTCGGCATCGGAGCTGTTGTTGTCCAGATCACGATCGGGCGAACTGGTCGTGACCGATGCCGTGTTGGTCAAGACGGAGGCATCGGGGACGCCTGCGCCCACTCGCGCGAGCACGGTGATCACCGGTGCCGGCCCGGGATCGAGCGCGGCCAGCTCGCAGCGGAACTGCACCGTTGTCGACAGCGGACACGACCAACCGGTGGCGGTCAGCGTCTCGATCGTCATGCCCGAGGGCATCGTGTCGGCGACGACGATCGAGTCGGCCGTCGACGGACCAGCGTTGGCGACCTCGATCGTGAACGTGGTCGTCTCTCCGGCACGCACCGTGGTCGGTGATGCCGTCTTGACGATGCTGACGTCGACGTCGTCGATGATCTGGACCTCGTCGTCGTCGTAGTTGTTCGAGGGGTTGCCATCGTCGGTCGGACCCGGGAGCACCGTGGCGCCGTTGAGGATCGGGCCGGGCCCTGAGGTCGGCAGCGCCTGGGCGACGATCGTGATCGTCGGGGCGATGTGGTTCACCGCTCCGGGGTCGCCGGGGGTCTGCGCTTCGAGCACGGCGTCACGTGTACAGGTGACGACGTCGGAGTACGAGGCGAGCGGCGATGGAGCGGGCAGACAGGCCCACCCGGCCCCGACGGCAGAGACGAACCGCACCGAGGCCGGCAACGGATCGACGACGCGAATGTCGGGCTGCGAGTCGGATGGTCCGTTGTTGGTGACGACGACCTCCCAGGTGATGTTCTCGCCTGCCTTGACGGGACTGGCGACGTGGGTCTTGTCGATCGACAGATCGGCGATCGTGCCGAACGGGCTGGTGTCGGCGTCGGTGTTGTTGTCCAGGTTCGGGTCGAACGTCGGGGAGGCGACGGACGCCGTGTTGACGATCGTGCCCTGCACGCTCGCGTCGACGGCCACCTCCACGTCGACGACGACTTCGGCGTCGGCGGCCAACGGACCGGTCAGGTCACACGTGAACGAGGTCTGGTCGGCGCTCGGGGTGCAGGTCCAGGCGCCGGTGACGTCGCTCGACCCGACGTAGGTGAGGCCGGCCGGCAGGTCGTCGCTGATGCGCACCGGGGCAGCGGCGTCCGACGAGCCGTTGTTCACGACACGCATGCGGTAGACGGCATTGGCGCCGGCGACGAGGTCGCCCTGAGCGTCCTTGTCGATCGCCAGATCGGCCTGGATCACGGGGACCCCGCTGTTGCTGCTGGTGTTGTTCGGGTCGACCGGATCGACCGTGCCGGTCGACGCGACGACCGCGGTGTTGACGATGGCGACGCCAGGCGCGGCATTCGAGAGGACGTCGACCTCGATCGGAATCTGTGGGGCGGCGGCGTCGGCCAGGAGCGCTCCACCGGCGGTGCCGGTGAGCGTGCAGGTGACGGTCCCACCACTCGGCGCTCCTGCCGGTGACAGGACACAGTCCCATGGTTCGGCGGCCGTGGTGGGCGCCGTCGGCGCGCTGCGGAAACGGACGCTGGACGGCAGTGTGTCGACGACGGTGATGTCGGCGCGCGACGTCGACGGGCCGAGGTTGGTGACGTCGAGGAAGTAGGTCAACGGTTCGCCGGCGATGAACGTGGTGCTGCCGCGAGACTTGACGACCTGCAGATCGGCTTCGCCGCCGACGGACGTGCCGATGGTCGATTCGTTGTTCGACTCGTCGGGGTCGAAGGTCCGGGCGTCGACCGTGGCCGTGTTCTCCAACGGCCCGTCGATCGAGGTCAGATAGTCGGATGGGATCTCGACGGTGACGCTGATCGGCTCGAACTCGTTGTCCGGCGCCGTCGCTGGGAGCGTCTCGGTCGCGTCGGTCCGTCCGCAGGTGATGATCCCGGCAGACTCCGCACACGACCATCCGGTGCCGGTGGCCGACACGAACACCAACGGCTCGGGCGAGAGCACCGGCAACGTGTCGGTCACGGTGAACGGTCCAATGGCCTCGTCCGGGCCGTCGTTGCGGACGTCGATCGTCCACGTGTATTCCTCACCAGCGATGGCTGGCGTGGCGGCGTTGGACTTGGTGACGACCAGATCGGCGGCGTCGATGAACGCGTCAGCGGTCGTGGGATCGGAGCCGTAGTCGTCCGTGCTGTTCTCAGTGGCGCCGGTGGGATCCTCCGCGCCGGCCTCCGCTGTGTTCGTGTGCGGCTGGGCACGACCGACACCTGGGTCGTCGGCGACGTCGGCGGTCGGCACGGTGCGGATCGACACGGTGAGCGACTGGCCGGAGGCGAGCGGGCCGAGGTCGTCCCAGGTGAGCGTGACGACCGGCGGTGTGCCGGCGGTCGCTGACGTGGGTTGTGTCGCTCCGACCGGGCCGGGCGCAACGACGACCGCGGATCCGGCGACGAAGGTCCAGTTCTCCGGCAGCGCGTCGACCAGGCTCACGAGCCCGGCGTCGCCAGGTCCGTTGTTGGTGACCGTGATGCGCCACGCGAACTCCTCGCCGATGTACGTCGGCGTGGGCCCGAGGGGCTCCTTGGCGATCGTCAGTTCGGGGAACACAGGGGTGACCGTCGCGTCGTCGTCGCCACCGGTGTAGGTGCGGCCGCCCGTCGCGAGGCTCTCGTAGGAGTCGAGCGCCGCGGTGTTCACGATGGCGCTGCCGTCGATGGTCGAGCTCGGCGCAAGCGTGGCGTCATAGCCGAGATCGAGGGTGTCGCCGGCCGCGAGGGGTCCGGCGATGTTCCAGGTGATCGTGCCGCCGACCTCGTCGCCGCCGATCGTGGTGGTTCCGGTGAGCGTTCCGGCCGGAGCGATGGTCGCCGGGTCGACGACGATGCCGTCGGGGATGTCGTCGGTGACCACCAGGTTGTGTGCCGGCGTCGTGTCGGCGTTGGTCAACGCGATCGTGTAGCTGAACGTGTCGCCTGGTTGCGGGGTCAGGTCGTCGACCGACTTCACGATCGAGACGTCGGGCTCGACGAAGTCGACCGTGTCGGTGTCGGTGTTCGGACCGACCGGGTTCGGGCCTTCGCCCGTCGTCGGCGTGACCGTGGCCGAGTTCGTGATCGGCAGGAGCGGTGTGACGTCGGGATCGGAGGTGCCGGTGATCGTGAGTTCGGTCGTGTCCCCCGCGGCGAGGGCCGAGGTCTTCACACAGGTGATCAGCACTGCGGTCGTGGTGCAGTTCCAACCGTCGGCAACGACGGCACCTTCGGCATCGGTGAACTCGGTCATGCCCGTCGGCAGTGCGTCGGTCACGGTGATCGGTGCCTGCGAGTCGGACGGTCCGAGGTTCTCCACCTCGATCGTCCAGGTGATGTCACCACCCGGCACGGCCGTGCCCGAGGAGGACTTGGTCAGCGCCAGGTCCGCGACACCCACGAACGTCACGTCGGCATCGTCGTCGTCATTGTCCGGGTTCGAGTCGGGCGTCGTCGACGAGACGACCACGGTGTTCGTGCTCGTGCCGACGAGGTCAGCATCGGTGTCGACCTCGATCGACACCTCCACCTGGTCGACTGCGGCGTCACCGGTGAATGCCAACGGCAGCGAGGAGTTGAGGAGTTCGCACTCGAATTCGGGTGCCGTCGTGACGGCACAGCTCCAGGCACCACGCACGTTGGTGAAACCGCTGTAGGTGAAACCGTCGGGCAGCGTGTCGGTGATCGTCACGGAGGCAGCATCCGACGGGCCGTGGTTCGTCACGACGACGCTGAACGCCGTCGGTTCACCGGGCGTGCTCGCACCGGTGTGGGTCTTCTCCGCGCCGAGGTCGGCATCCGCGTCGATCGTCTCGGTGACGATCGAGGTGTTGTTGTCGAGTTCGGGGTCGGTGGTGATCTGCGGTTCGACGGTGGCGACGTTGGTCAGCGAACCGCTCGCGTTCGCCGTGAGCTCGACGACGATCTCGATGGTCGCAGCGTCGCCGACGGCCATGTCGGTCACGCGGCTGCAGGTGACGACGCCACCGGCTTCGGCACAGTCGAACGTCGGGCTCACCGCATCGGTGTCGGCGGCGCTCACGAACGTAACCCCGGCCGGCAACGTGTCGCTGACGAGAATCGGGAGGAGTACCGACGCCCGCGACGTCGACTCGCCGAGGTTCGTGATCTCCAGTTCGTAGGTCGCCTCGGCGCCGGCGACGAGACCGGGCGGGTCGACGAGCGTCTTGACGATCTCGAGGTCTGCCTGTGTCTGCACCGTGGCGGTGTCGGTCACCTCGTTGTTGTCGAGGTCGGTCGGATCCTCGTAGGTGCCGTCGATCGTCACGTCGGCGGTGTTGCTGATGACGGTGCCGTCGGCCAGATCGGGGTCGACCGAGAACGTCATCGTGATCGGTTCCAGGGAGGCGCCCGGGGCGAGTGAGTCGCTCGCCGCGACGCGCGTGCACTCGACCTCGGTCTCGGCGGTCGGACCGGTCGCAGGATCGCAGACCCAGCCGGTGCCCGACGCGCTGACGAGATCGACGCCAGTGGTCGTCGGGAGCGTGTCGGTGACGGTGAACGCGCCGATGGCGGTGTCGGTCGGGCCGTCGTTGGTGACGGTGATCGTCCAGTCGAAGTCAGCGCCTGCGATCGGCTCGACAGCGTTCTCCTTCGCGATCGAGATGTCGACGCGGTCGATGCGAGTCGACGCGGTCGCGTCGTCGCTGCCGTACGGTCCTGCGTTGTTCGCAGTCGCACCGCTCGGGTCGGTACCGACCGAACGCGCGGTGTTCGTGTGGTCGATCGCCGATCCCACACCAGGTGCCGTGACGACATCGTCGCCCGGTGTCGCCTGGTAGCTCAAGGTGACCGACGCGCCAGGCAACAGATCGCCCTGGCCCACCCAGCAC
>JBAWHL010000370.1:0-2653 GCA_049593815.1 Ilumatobacteraceae bacterium
GCACCGCGAGTTGCGCGAGGAACGACGTGTCCTGACCAGCGCGAAAGTCCGGATACCGGACTCCCGTGTCCAGCAGGGACCGCCTGAACATCGGCTTGCCGCCCAGGTGCCGCCGCACCCAGACATCCGGAGCGACGGAACGCACCTGCGGCGCGTCAGCGACCTCGACATGCATCAGCGCCTCGGCTCCCACCGAATCGGAGAACCATCGCACCGAATCATCGACCAACAGTTCATGACCTGGATGCCGTCGCGCCCACTCCAACAACGAACGCACCCGGTCAGGGTGCATCACGTCATCGGCATCCAGAACGGCCAGCCACTCCCCCGACGACGCGTCCAACGCCACATTGCGGGCCGGGCCCGGACCCACATTCGCGTCCAACCGAACCAGCTTCACTCGCGGGTCGTCACAACTCTCCACGATCGCCGCCGTCCGGTCTGACGACGCATCATCGACGACGATCACCTCGAGACGAGAATGGGTCTGAGCGAGACATGATTCGATCGCCTCACCAACGAATGCCTCCGCATCGTGCGCCGCCACGTACACCGACACCAACACGTCATCGATCGAATCCGCCCCGATCACGACCTGGTCGCGGTCAAGACCCACGCTCACCTGCACACCACAACTTGATGGAAACTTGAAGCGCTGCCAGGAGCCGTCCCCCGTCCGCCCGCAACATTCGAATGACGACGACCCGGGCATGCACGCCGCTCGTGTCGAGTCCAACCGATCGACACTGCGTTAGGCTCCCGAATCCGAAAGGCGGAATGGATGAACAATGCATCGCCCATCGTAGCAATCAAGCAGCGCTGGTGGTTGATCGTTCTGTTTGCCGCGCTCGGTGCTGTCATCGGCGCGATCCCTCAGCCCGAGAAGGTCGCCGAACAGGCGACGTCGTTCTCCGCCACGAACACGTCGCTGATCAACGACGGAGGCAGGAACACCTCGGTGTCGATCAGTCAGATCCCACTTCTCGCCGTCGCCGGCGAGGTCCCGAAACGAGTCGCCGAGACCATCGGGTACACGGGCAACTCGGCCCAGCTCGCCTCCCAGGTCGATGTCAGCGTCGACTTCGAAACCAGCGCCCTCACGATCAGCACCGAGCAACCCTCCGCCGAACGCGCTGAACTGATCGCCAACACGTTCGCGACCGAACTCACCAACTTCCTCGCCGAATCGCAGGACTCCGACTTCATCGCACGCCAGAGCGCTGCCCAGACACGGCTGGCGTCGCTCGAGGCCGAACTGAACGAACTCAACAACCAAGTGGTCGTCAACCCGCTCGACCCCGTCCTGCTCGCCCAACGCGACGCCCTCGCACGCGAATACGGTCTGGCCTACGAACAGAACCGTGAGATCGAAGACAACCAAGGTCGGCTCACGATCACCACGCTCGAAGAGGCCCAATCGACCGCGAACATCGACCGCGGACTCAGCGCTCCGACGGGCCGGCGCACCCGCGCCGCGATGGGACTGTTCGTCGGCGCAGCCATTGGGACAGCCATCGCGCTGCTCATCGCACAGCTCGACAACAAGATTCGCTCGCGAGAACAGGCCGAGACGGTCATGGAAATGCGCGCCCGCACCGTCATCCCCAAGGTCGCCGACACCACCGGCGGCATCGTCGTGCAGCCCGGTCGCCAGGATCCACTGTCGGACTCCTACCGCACCGTACGCAACATCGTGGCGTTCGCTCAGAGCGGCCTGGAACCGGTCGACCGCGCACGCGTCACGCTGGTGGTGTCGCCCGGCCCTGGCGACGGCAAGACCTCGCTGGCAGCCAACCTCGCCGCAGCGTTCGCAGAGACCGGCCGACGCACCGTCGCCGCCAACACCGACTTCCGACGTCCGCGCCTCCATGAAGCAGTCGTCGGCTTCCCCACACCGGAGTCCGGATTTCACCTCGAGGAACTCGACGAACTCCCCCGCAAGGCCCTGCCGATCGACGACGTGTCCGCCCATCTCAAACTCCTCGATCTCAGCGGCGTCATCGGGTCGCCCGGCGACCTCGCCCGCTCGACGATGCGGCAGCTCGAACGGCTCGCCCTCGACACTGACGAGATCGTCATCGACACCTCGCCGGTCGGCGCCACCGCGGAGGTCCTCGAACTCGTCCCCTACGCCGACGTCATCGTGCTCGTCGCCCGCATCGGCCACACATCGATCCAGGTCTGCGAACGGACGATCTCGATCCTCCGCGACATCGCCACCGCACCGATCCTGCTGGTGCTCACCGGCGAGAAGGGCAAACGGACCTCGTACCACGAGTACGGCGAACGGCGGACCACTGGCCTGCGCGCTCCAACCCTCGTCGCCCCGAGCGCCGTCCCGGATCGGTCTCCCCAGGCGAAGGAATGACCCGGCCGGTCCCCACACTCGCGATCGTCCTCGCGGGCGGGGGATACCTTGCGGTGCTCGGGCTCGCCATGACCCGCACCACCTACGACGAGTGGGGGGTCCTCGTCGTCGTTCCGCCCCTCGCGCTCCTCGTCGCCGCACTCATCCGACACCTGTTCCGCGGTGAACACGCCGCCGTCGCCCCGATCCTGTACGCCGGAATCGGGGCGAAGCTGATCGGTACAGCGCTTCGGTACTGGGTCGGCTTCGAGGCCTACCAGGGCGGCATCGACGCACAGCGCTATC